>NZ_JAHBDP010000093.1:0-43637 GCF_019956495.1 Pseudomonas sp. BF-B-26
GCGCAGAGGGCGGGAATCCCCCCGCCCTCTGCGCTGCTTCCTGCTGAAGAACCTACGATTCTTCCGCGACCTGGGTCGGAACCGGTTCGGGTGTCGACGTTGGCGTCGGGCCTTCGCGGCGGCTTTCCTGGAACCAGTGCAGCGCGATCAACAGCAGCGTCGGAACGCCCAGCAGGGCAGTGATCAGGAAGAAATTGTGATAACCGAATTTCTCCACCATGACCCCGGAGTAGCCGCCGATCAGGCGTGGCAGCAAAAGCATGATCGAGCTGAGCAGGGCGTACTGGGTCGCCGAGAACTTCAAGTTGGTCAGGCTCGACAGGTAGGCGACAAACGCCGAGGTCGCCAGGCCCGAACTGAAGTTATCCAGGGAAATAGTGAGGATCAGCATGTTCAGGTTGGCGCCCATGTCGGCGAGCATCAGGAACAGCAGGTTGGTGCCGGCTGATGCAATGCCGCCGATGAGCAGAATCGGCAAGATGCCGAAGCGCACAATCAGCAGGCCACCCATGCCGGCGCCGACCAGGGTCATGATCAGGCCAAAGATCTTGCTGACGCTGGCAATCTGATCCTTGGTGAAGCCCTGGTCGATGTAGAACACGTTAGCCATCACGCCCATGACCGTGTCGGACATCCGATAGGTGGCGATCAGCCCAAGCAGCAGGAACGCTTGCCAACGGTAGCGCAGAATAAAGTCGTTGATCGGCGTCAGCACCGGCGCCAGGCCGCGGCGGCCAATGGCCGACAGGCATATAGCGGTGAGGGTGGTGTAGAGGATCGCCCGCAGGAACGCGCGGTCTTCGAGCAGCAGGTCGAGCACGCTCACGCCTTCGAACAGTACGCTGGCGAAATCGGTGTTGTACAACTGAGTGAACATGGCCGGCACGGAAACCAGCAGCACGATCAGCACAAACACCGATGCCAGTTGATGCACAAAGCTGTAGCGCCCGGCCTGAAGCTGCGTGCGTAGCGGCACTGGCGGTTCCCGCATGAAAAAGGAGGTCAGCAGCGCTGGAACCATCAAGGCGCCGAACAGGATGTAGGTGCCGGCCCATGCCGAATGCTTATAGTTGAAACCGGTGGAGCCGAAGCCTTCAGCGAAGAACAGGGCGCCGGCGGTGGCCAGCAGCGCGGCGATCCGATAACCAGACATGTAACTGGCGGCGAGCGCGGCCTGGCGGGTGTCGTCGGCGATTTCCAGGCGATAGGCGTCGACCGCGATGTCTTGCGTCGCCGAGGCGAAAGCAACGACCACGGCAATGGCGATCAGCCAGGACAAATGCTTTTGCGGGTCGCAGAAACCCATCCCGATCAGGCCGAGAATGACCAGTGCCTGGGAGAGCACCAGCCAGGAACGTCGGCGACCGAGCTTGCCGAGCAATGGCAGGCGCCATTGGTCGAGCAGCGGTGACCAGACCCATTTAAAGGCGTAGGCCAGGCCTATCAGGCTTGCATAGCCAATGGTTTCGCGCGCTACGCCAGCTTCGCGCAGCCAGACCGAAAGTGTCGAAAACACCAGCATGTAGGGCAGGCCGGCGGCGAAACCAAGCAGCAGCAGTACAAGCGTCGAGGGGCTGGCATAGGCGGCGAGCGCGGCGCGCCAGGTTTTACGGGGCATGGGCTGGAGTCTGCCTCAAGAAATACGGAAACAAAGCGCGCACTCTAACCGCTGTGCTCTACCGGGCGCCAGCCATGGCGCTGAATATCAACACGATTGTTCAGGATACTGATGCCCTCCATGCGCAAACGCGCGCGTTGTTCATCCCCCGAAGGGCTGCCTGCAGGCAGGCTGATACGCCCGCCGGCGCCGAGCACGCGGTGCCAGGGTAATTTGCTGTCGCCCGGCAGTTGGCTCAGTGTCCGCCCGACGAAGCGGGCGGCGCGACCCAGTCCCGCCAACTCGGCGAGCTGACCGTAACTCACGACTTTGCCCTCTGGGACCTGCGCCAGAGTCAGGTACAGCGCCGTGCGTCGGATTTGCGCCGGACTATCGGTTTCAGTGCTGGAGTCGGTCACGTCGGCAGTTCCTGAAAAAAAGTTCGCATTACCGTCTGTAGAGTAAATCCTGGATCAGCTATTGAGAAATGAACTCATTAGAAATAGTCGGGTCAGTCCTTGCTAGGGTCTTATTCGTATGGGTAATGCCGACTTTTTTTCGCAAACTTGAGCCTGTATTTGCTTATGTTGTCCAGAACCCTGCTGTGCCTTGCTGTCGTCAGTGCCTCCACGCCCTTGCTCGCCGATACCGTCTGGTTGAAGAACGGTGACAAGCTGAGCGGCAAGATCACCGTTTTCGATGGCGGCAAGCTGTTGATCCAGACCGAATACGCCGGTGCCGTCCCGATCGACTGGAAGCAGGTCAAAACCCTGGAAAGCGATCAGCAGTTGCTGGTCAAGCAGGACGCCTACACCGGTGAAAAGGCCAAGGCGCTGCATGCGGCAGAAGACGGCAAGGTCACCCTGGCCAACGGCGACGCTCCCAAGACTGTGGAGCTGGCCAGCATTCAGCAGATTCTCAAGCCAAAGCCTGTCATCGAGGATTTGGTGTGGAAGGGTAATGTCGATGCAGCGCTGGATTATCAGCGGGCCGAAAAAGACACCGACGATTACGATATCGACTTCAAGACCACTGCGCGTCATGGCAGATGGCGACACACCGCAGAAGGCGAGTACAACCGCGAATTTCAGGATGATGTGGTCACTACCGACAACTGGCGGGGCGAATACTCGCTCGACCGCTTCCTGACCGAGAAGTGGTTCTGGCAGGGCCGCGCAGTCTATAAGCGCGACAAGGTCGAAGAGCTCTCTCGTCAGCGCACCGTCGGTACCGGCCCCGGTTACCAATTCTGGGACGACGAGCTGGGCGCGTTCTCGCTGGGGTCGCTGGTCAACCGCACGGACTATGAGTTCGCTGACGGCAGCAAGGAAAACTTCTATTCCGTGGCAATGAAGTGGGATTACAACCGCTACCTGATCGGCAAGAAGGTGGAATTCTTCACCAATGGCGAAGTGGGCAAGCCGTTGTCGGGCGTAGCGGATTACGCGCTCGATGCTGAAATGGGCTTGCGCTACAAAGTGACCGAATGGGCATCGCTTAACCTGAAGGCCGAACGAGACATCATCAGCGGCACCGATGATGCTGATCTGGACAAGACTCGGTACACCGCCGGGTTTGGTGTGGCCTGGTAAGACGCAAAAAATCGCAGCCATGGGCTGCGATTTTTTTTGCCTGCAAAACAGACAGGCACAAAAAAGCCCCGCTTTTGAGGGCGGGGCTTTTTACTAAAGCAAGTACAAGTTAGATAACTTGAACTTCTTCAGCTTGCATGCCTTTCTGACCGCGGGTAGCGATGAAAGAAACCTGTTGGCCTTCTTTCAGGCTTTTGAAGCCGTCGGATTGGATAGCTTTGAAGTGAACGAACAGGTCGTCACCGGATTGTGGAGTGATGAAGCCGAAGCCTTTTTCATCGTTGAACCACTTAACGGTACCAGTTTGGCGATTAGACATGGTGTAACTCCTTGAACAAAGATAACTGCGACTCAGGAAGAACCCTGGCCGAGACTGAGTGCAAAGAGCAGGAAAAATTCTTGTAGATGGTTGGATCGAAATTCAACATATCGTGTAGAGATTCTCAGTGACACAAGCAGCACAGTGGCGCCACCTTAACCCTTTTTCAGGAACGTGCCAATGCTTGCGGTGAAGGTTTCTCTGTTTTCATGACTGACGGTCCGCTGGTTTTCCCCCAAGGGCCGGAAATTACGGGGGATCGCCAAGATTTGTGACCCGGACTTTGAACCCGAAGCGCGCGCCCGGTAAGATGCCGGACAGATTTTTTCCACCTCGCTATTCAGGACACCCGCCATGAGCATCAAATCGGACAAGTGGATTCGCCGCATGGCGCAAGAGCACGGCATGATCGAGCCCTTCGTAGAGCGCCAGGTGCGCGGCAGCGACGATAGCCGTGTGATCTCCTACGGCGTGTCGAGCTATGGCTACGATGTGCGTTGCACAAATCATTTCAAGGTGTTCACCAACATCAATTCGGCAATCGTCGACCCGAAAAACTTCGATGCCGGCAGCTTCGTCGATATCCACAGCGACGTGTGCATCATTCCACCGAACTCCTTCGCCCTGGCCAGCACCGTCGAATATTTCCGCATTCCGCGTAATGTATTGACCATTTGCTTGGGTAAAAGCACCTATGCGCGCTGCGGTATTATCGTCAACGTCACGCCGCTTGAGCCTGAGTGGGAGGGTCATGTGACCCTGGAGTTCTCCAACACCACCAATCTGCCGGCGAAAATCTACGCGAACGAAGGCGTGGCACAGATGCTGTTCCTTGAATCCGACGAAGAGTGCGAAGTGTCCTACAAGGACCGTGGCGGCAAATATCAGGGCCAGCGCGGCGTCACCCTGCCACGCACCTGATCCGTTCGTCCGGGAAGTCGTGGGAATTCTTGAGCGGGTAGACACTCTATTGGGTGTACTGCCCGGTTCGCGCAACGCGGACGGGCCATCGCTCAGGAGTGCCCTATGAAGATCGATCCGCGAATAAGTGCCGAACTGGCAAGGCTTGAGCCCAATCAGGTTGGCGTTTTGGCCTGGTCCTTGTTGGCACATCCACCTATCAACATGGCAGGGGGCATCCCCGGTCAGCCTGATCCCGATACCCCCAACGAACAACCCACCGAGCCCGGTGAGCCTACCTTGCCGGATGAGCCGCCTCCCGCGCCTGTAGCCTGATACCAAAACGCACGTAGGAGCAAAGCTTGCTCACGATGAATGCGACGCGGTCCATTAACGACCGAGTTCTCGTTCATCGCGAGCAAGCTTTGCTCCTACAGGGTTTTAGGGTTACTTGAGGTTGCCGCTCAGGAACTGCTTCAACCGCTCACTCTTCGGATTGCCCAACACGTCCTCCGGTGCACCTTCTTCCTCCACCAATCCCTGGTGCAGGAACAACACCTGATTCGAGACCTTACGGGCGAAGCTCATTTCGTGGGTCACCATGATCATGGTTCGGCCTTCCTCGGCCAGACCCTGGATCACCCTGAGCACCTCACCCACCAGTTCGGGATCGAGGGCCGAGGTGGGTTCGTCGAACAGCATCACTTCTGGCTCCATGGCGAGTGCCCGGGCAATCGCCACGCGTTGCTGTTGACCGCCGGAAAGAAACGCCGGGTATTGATCCGCTACGCGCGAGGCCAGGCCGACCTTGTCGAGATAGCGTCGGGCACGGTCTTCGGCTTCCTGCTTGCTGCACCCCAGCACCCGACGCGGGGCCATGGTGATGTTTTCCAGCACCGTCATGTGGCTCCACAGGTTGAAGTGTTGGAACACCATGGCCAGGCGGGTGCGGATCCGTTGCAGTTCATTGGCATCGGCCACGTGCATGCCGTGGCGATCCTTGATCATGCGGATATTCTTGCCGTCCAGGCTCATGGCGCCGTCGTTGGGCTGTTCGAGAAAGTTGATGCAACGCAGGAAGGTACTTTTGCCCGAGCCGCTGGCGCCGATCAGGCTGATGACGTCGCCGGTGTTGGCCTTGAGCGAAACGCCTTTGAGTACTTCATGTTCGCCATAGCTTTTATGCAGGCCTTCAATGGTCAGTTTGTACATGGGGCATGCATCCTCAAGGCGAAAGTAGGTAGCCGCTGCGATAGGCTTCGGTGCCCGCAATGTGGGCGATCACCATGCCGGCAGTGGCCATGCGCCGTAGCGAGCGGGCGTACATCAACCCGGCGACGGTGCAATGAACGGGGGTGACGCGGTCAAGGATCGGGTCGATGATTTCAGCAATCAGTTGCCCGGCTTCGAGGTATTCCCCTGGTAGCGCGGTAAACACCAGCAGCCCGCCGACCGGTGTCGTTACCGGTTCAACACCGGCCAGCGGCGTAGCCGGATAGGGCAGTTCAGGCAGCGACGCCGGTTCGCCGGCAATGGCGCCGAAGTGAGTCAGGTAATTGATCAGCGCCTGGCAATCAAGGCTGGCCAGCGGGTGATTGACGTCACCCTGGCCGCGCAATTCGACGGTGACCGAAAAACTGCCCAGCGGAATATCAAAGTGTTCGCCGAAGCGTTCCTTCAACTGCCACCAGAGCAGGGTGAAGCATTCATCGAACGACTGACCGCCGGAGTCGGTCGCCAGTAGGCTGGCTTCGGCGCCGATGTACCGCGCCAATGGCTCGACCTGCGGCCAGGCCTCGGGCGTGGTGTAAAGGTGGGTGACCGCTTCGAAATCGCAATGCAGGTCCAGCACCATGTCGGCATCGCAGGCCAGCCGTTGCAGAGCCAGGCGCTGGGATTGCAGTTGCGTGCTGGCCGTCTGTTGGGCGAGGGCATTGCGCAGGCTGCTGCGAATCAGTTCGAGGTTGTGCTGCGGATCGTCGCCGAGCAGGCCTTCGATCTCGTTGCCAACGGCTTCGCTCAAGTCGACGAACCAGCGATTGAAGTTCTGCCCGCTTTCGAGGTCGTAACGGCCCAGCGGCACATCCATCAGCACTTGTTCGAGGCCGGCCGGATTGGCCACCGGCACCAGCACGATTTCGCTGCGCAAACGGCCGGCGGCTTCGAGTTCCGCCAGACGCTGCTTGAGGTGCCAGGCAACCAGCATGCCGGGCATTTCGTCGGCATGCAGGGATGACTGGATGTAAATCTTGCCTTTGGCCGATGAGGGGCCGAAGTGAAAGCTGTGAATCTGTCGCGCGGTCCCCGGCAGCGGGGCCAGCAGCTCATGAATCTGGTGGCGCATGTCTCTTTATCCCTAAAGCGGGTCCTAGTGGGTCGGCCCGAGGAAGGCCAGCCATCGGCGTTCGGCGAGGCGGAACAGGCCGACCAGCGCAAAGGTAACGGTCAGGTAGATCAGCGCGGCGATGCCGAACGACTGGAAGGTCAGGAAGGTCGCCGAGTTGGCGTCCCGCGCGACTTTCAAGATGTCCGGGATGGTCGCGGTGAAGGCCACGGTGGTTGAGTGCAGCATCAAAATCACTTCGTTGCTGTAATAAGGCAACGAACGACGAAGGGCCGAAGGCATGATCACGTAGGCATAAAGCTTCCAGCCTGTCAGACCGTAAGCCTTGGCCGCTTCGACTTCACCATGCGCCATGCTGCGAATCGCCCCGGCGAAAATCTCCGTGGTGTAGGCGCAGGTGTTCAGGGCGAAGGCCAGGATCGTGCAGTTCATCGCATCGCGAAAGAACGCATCCAGCACCGGTTGGGCGCGCACGGCGGCCAGGCTGTAGATGCCGGTGTAGCAAATCAGCAGCTGGATATACAACGGCGTACCGCGGAACAGGTAGGTGTAGAACTGCACCGGCCAGCGGACGTAGAAGTGTGGTGAAACCCGGGCGATGGACAGCGGAATCGACACCAGGAAGCCGATGAAGATCGACGCGCTGAGCAGCCACAGGGTCATGGCCAGGCCGGTGATGTTGTTGCCGTCGCTATAAAGGAAGGGTTTCCAGTATTCCTGCAGGAGTTCGATCATCGTACGGCCTCCCGGGAACCGGCGGCGTAACGACGTTCGAGCCAGCGCAGCACGAAGTTGGAGGCGCTGGTGATCAGCAGGTAAATCAGCGCTGCAAGCACCAGGAAGTAGAACAGTTGATAAGTGCTTTTGCCGGCATCCTGCGCAGCCTTGACCAGGTCGGCGAGGCCGATGATCGAGACCAGTGCGGTGGCCTTGAGCATCACCATCCAGTTGTTACCGATACCCGGCAGGGCAAAACGCATCATCTGCGGGAACACTACGATCCAGAAACGCTGGCCGCGCTTGAGGCCATACGCGGTTGCCGCTTCGACCTGGCCCCGTGGGACCGCGAGAATCGCGCCACGAAAGGTTTCGGTGAAGTACGCGCCATAAATAAAGCCCAGGGTGATGACCCCGGCGCTGAACGGGTTGATCTCGATGTATTCCCATTCCATGAAGTCGGTAAACGACGTCAGCCAGGTTTGCAGGCTGTAGAAGATCAACAGCATCAGCACCAGGTCCGGCACACCGCGAATCAGCGTGGTGTAGACCTGCGCCGGTACGCGCACCAGTTTGACTTTTGACAGTTTTGCACTGGCGCCGAGCAGGCCGAGCAACACGGCTACCAGCAGCGACAGCGCCGATAATTTGATGGTCATCCAGGTGCCTTCCATCAGCAACGGACCGAAGCCCTTGAGGCTGAAGGCGGAGAGCCCCAGGTTTTGTAAGAGGTTTTCGAACATAAATCAGCAACCTGATCGGATAAAAAAAGCGCCCATCGCGAGATGGGCGCCGGGCATTATTTGCCGCTGTACAGATTCAGATCGCCAAAGTGTTTCTTCTGAATGGTGGCGTAGGTGCCGTCGTCGTGTAACGCTTTGATACCTTTATCAAGAAGTGCCTTGAGGTCTTTGTTACCTTTCGAGATACCGACAGCTGTTTTGGCTGGCAGCAATTCGTTGTCGACCGGCTTGCTGACTTCGTAATTGGCACCTTGTGGCGACTTCAAAAAGCCCAGTTCGGCCTGCAGCATGTCCTGGATGCCGGCGTCGAGACGACCGGAAGTCAGGTCGGAATACACCTGATCCTGGTTGGCGTAGGCCTGGGTTTTCACGCCCGCCTTGTCCAGAATGGCTTTGGCATAGGCTTCCTGGATGGTGCCTTGTTCGTAGCCGACGGTTTTGCCCTTGAGCGAAGCGACGTCTGCGGTTATGCCAGAACCTTTCTTGGACACGTAAGCGGTTGGGCCGGAGAACAGCTCGCTGGAGAAATCGATGACTTTTTCGCGGGCCGGGGTGACGGTCATCGAAGAGATCACGCCGTCGAATTTATTGGCTTTCAGGCCCGGAATCATGCCGTCGAAATCGCTTTCGACCCATTTGCACTTGACCTTCAGCTCGGCGCAGATCGCGTTGCCCAGATCGATGTCGAAGCCTACCAGGCTACCGTCAGCCGCTTTTGACTCAAACGGCGCGTAGGAAGGATCAACGCCAAAACGCAATTCCTTGTATTCCTTGGCCAGCGCGGAACCGGCTGCCATGCACAACGCCAGTGCAGAAAGGGTCAGCAATGCTTTTTTCATTATTCAATCCCTAAAAACCAATATGAGCGCTTGTGGCGCAGAATTATTGTTACTGGAAAGCGTAAGACCCTATGAAAGTAGCAATTTCCGAACCAGAGTCCCGAACAAGTGTTTTAAAAGGTGATTCAAGAAATGGCAAGGAGGGATTTGTGCACGAAAACGGGCGCCTGGAAACAGCTGCACCAACTTGGTTCGGAATGGCACAAATCCATGTGGGAGCGGGCTTGCTCGCGAAGAGGGAGTGTCAGTCGATATGAATGTGCCTGACATACCGCTTTCGTCGGAACGCCGCCCGGAGCCAGCCCGCTCCCACAGGGGATCGGTTTAGCCGAGCAGATCCTGAAGCGTCGCCAGATTGTCAGCTTCCTCAACCGACTTATCCTGCCGCCAGCGCAGCATCCTCGGAAACCGCACTGCAATCCCGCTCTTGTGGCGCCTGGACAGGGCGATGCCCTCAAATCCCAGTTCAAACACCAGGCTCGGCGTCACGCTGCTCACCGGCCCGAATTTCTCTACGGTGGTCTTGCGCACGATGATGTCGACCTGGCGCATTTCTTCGTCGGTCAGCCCTGAATAGGCTTTGGCGAACGGCACCAGTGCGCGTTTGCTCGCGTCAGGCGGTCCGTCCCATACGGCGAAGGTGTAATCGCTGTAGAGACTGGCGCGGCGACCATGGCCGCGTTGCGCATAAATCAGCACCGCATCGACGCTGAACGGGTCGACTTTCCATTTCCACCAGACGCCCATGTCCTTGGTCCGTCCGACGCCATAGAGCGCATCCCGGGCCTTAAGCATCATGCCTTCGACACCGAGCTTGCGGGAGGCTTGCCGTTGTCGGGCGAGGTCGAACCAGTCTTCGCCAGTGAGTACCGGTGAGGCGAGTAACACCGGGTTGTTGCCGCTGGCGACGACATGCTCCAGTTGAGTGCGACGCTCGGACTGAGGCTGGTTGCGCCAGTCTTCACCCTGCCATTCCAGCAGGTCGTAGGCGAGGATCACCACCGGCACTTCTTCGAGGATTTTTTTGTCCAGGGTTTTACGACCGATCCGCTGTTGCAGCAGCGCGAATGGCTTTACTGCAGGTGCAGCCGGGGAATGAGGGTTGAAGGCGTCCTCGGTGGTGGGTTGTCCGGTTTTCCAGGCGACGATTTCACCGTCGATCACCGTACCGTCGGGCAAGCAGTGAACCAGGCTATCGAGTTCGGGGAAGCGCTCGGTGACCAGTTCTTCACCTCGCGACCAGATCCACAGTCGCCCGTCGCGTTTGACCACCTGGGCGCGAATGCCATCCCACTTCCATTCCACTTGCCAATGGCTGGCCGGGCCGAGCAGGGCTTCGAATTGTTCAACGGGTTGAGATAACGCGTGAGCGAGGAAAAACGGGTAGGGCTGACCGCCCCGTTGGGCATGTTCGTCAGCCGATTCGGCGGCGATCAACTTCAAATAACCGCACGCGTTCGGGCGGTTGGACAGGTCGGTGTAACCCACCAGACGCTGGGCGACGCGTTTGCTGTCGAGCCCGGCCATGGCCGCCAGGGCGCGGGTCACCAGTAACTTGGAGACGCCAACACGGAAGCTGCCGGTGATCAATTTGATGCAGAGCATCAGGCTCTGGCGGTCCAGTTGCGACCACAAGGCCGGCAGTCGCTCGGCGAGGACTTGCGGGGTTTCACCGCGCAGCGGCAGCAGTTTGCGTTCAATCCAGACCGCTAATCCTTCGTTGGAACTGTGAAGCGCTTCGGGCAGCACCAGCGAAATGGTTTCCGCCAAATCGCCGACCGCCTGATAACTCTCTTCGAACAGCCACGGCGCGAGGCCGGAGATCTCAACCGCCAACTCTCGCAGGATGCGCACGGGCACCAGTTGCCGAGGTCGCCCGCCGGACAAAAAATAAACAGCCCATGCGGCATCTTCCGGCGCTGCCTCGGCGAAGTAGCGTTGCATCGCCACCAGTTTGGCGTTGCTCGACGTCGTGGCATCGAGTTCGGCATACAAATCGGCGAACGCCTTCATGGCAGCACCTCGGCGCTCTCGGGTTCGACGGCTGCGTTTTCTTGCTCATCGTCGCCGTACTCGGTGCTGAAACTCATGGCATCGAGACCCTGTTCGCGCAGATGGCGCACCAGTACCCCGACCGAGCCGTGGGTCACTATCACCCGCTCAGCACCGGTCTGTTCGATGGCCCAGAGCAAGCCCGGCCAGTCGGCGTGGTCAGACAGTACAAAGCCACGATCCACGCCACGTCGCCGCCGTGTGCCACGCAAACGCATCCAGCCGCTGGCGAAACCATCGCTGTAGTCGCCGAAGCGCCGCATCCAGGTGCTGCCGCCAGCCGAAGGCGGGGCGAGGACCAGCGCCTTGCGCATCATGGGGTCGCTTTTTTGTACTTCGCCGGCATAGATCGTGGGCGGTAAATAAATGCCACCTTCGCGATAAACCTGATTGAGCGGCTCCACCGCGCCATGCACCAGAATGGGGCCGAGGCTGGCGTCAATGCCGTGGAGAATTCGCTGCGCCTTGCCGAAGGCGTAACAGAACAACACGCTGGTTTTGTCGGTGGCGGCGTTGGCTTGCCACCACTGATTGATCTCGGCAAAGACATGCGCCTGGGGTTGCCAGCGATAAATCGGCAGGCCGAAGGTCGATTCAGTGATGAAGGTATCGCAGCGCACGGGTTCGAACGGCGCACAGGTGCCGTCGGGTTCGATTTTGTAGTCGCCCGAGGCGACCCAGACTTCGCCGCGATATTCCAGGCGCACCTGTGCTGAGCCGAGGACATGCCCGGCGGGGTGAAAACTCAGGGTGACGCCATTGTGGGTCAGGGGTTGACCGTAGGGCAGGGTTTGCAGGTTGATGTCTTGACCCAGTCGCGCACGCAAAATCCCTTCGCCGGGAGCGGCCGCCAGATAATGCCGGTTGCCGATGCGGGCATGGTCGCCGTGAGCGTGGGTGATGACTGAACGTTCGACCGGCCGCCACGGGTCGATATAGAAATCCCCGGCCGGGCAGTACAAACCTTCAGGACGCGCGATAACAAGATCCATGTTGTTACCAAAATCGAGGTACTTGTTAGCTATGAGGTTTGCGCGAGACGAGAAGTTCTATTTATTTTTCATCGGCAATTGATATACCCATGTGGGAGCGGGCTTGCTCGCGAAGGCGGTGTGTCAGTCAATATTATCGTCAACTGACACACCACCTTCGCGAGCAAGCCCGCTCCCACATTGGGCCGATGGTGACCTTACTTGCCAGGGGTTAGAGTCAACCGCTTGCTGCCATACACCTTGTCAAAGTTCTGCGGCTGCATCGGCAAACTCATGTATTGCCCCTTCAGCCACGGATCAATGCTGTCGAGGTAGTTCGGGCTCGCCGGATTACCGGATTGCCCCGTACCGTTTTGCCCCATCAGCGGTTCCGCCTGGCCGAAGTCGACGATAAAGCGCATGGCTGGCGCCAGGGTGGTGTTGAAATCCTGCCCCCAGGCGAATGCTGCGGTATTCAGCGTGGTGTGGTCGCCACCGGCTGCCAGTGGACCGCGCACCGTCTGGCCGCTGGCGTTTTTCCACTCGTAGCGGTGCAGTTTGCCCCATTGCCAGGCTTTGCGATCGCCGCCCAACTGGTTGTCGCCCGCGCTGATCGCTGCCGCCAGACTGCGGGCGAGGATCGCCGGTTTATCTTCTTTCTGCGGCGTGCGAGCGTCATCCCAGAACGGACTGTCCTCACGCCCCAACAGGTGATCAGCCTGGGCCGCATAGGACAACTTGCCGTTGGCGATAAAGGCTTTCCACGCCGGGCTGCTTTGCGGGCCCAGTTCGTCGAGGAAGATTTGCTGGGTGCTTTGCTGCAGGAACAACTCGTAAATAGCGGCATCGGCGGAGGTCGGGCTGAGTTTGCCGTCGAAGGCCATCAGGCGGGTATACGCCTCGCGAGCCTTGCCACGATCCGCCTCAGGCAACGCTTCAATGGCCTGCTTGAGTGGCTTGGCCATGCCCGGTGCTTCGAACATCTTCTTCAGCTTGGCAGCGAAAGTGGTGGTCTGGTCGTATTGCATGGCGATCAGGCTGCGCGTGTCGTGTTTGCCCACGCCTGCCAGTTCGGCCAGGCGTTCGCCACGCTCCGGTGCCGACCAGGAATTGGACAACTGCATGCCGTAGCCATGCGGAATGACTCGCTGGTTGGCGGTGCCGAGCCAGCCTTGGGCTGGATCCTGGTCATAGGGGTGGAGCATCGGGTCGGCGTAACCATCCCAATCGTAACGACCTTCCCAGCCCGGCGACGGCAGCAGGCCTTCGCCTTCGCGACGGTTCGGGAAGCGACCGGTGACTTGCCAGCCGATGTTGCTGGCGTCGGCAAATACCAGGTTCAGCGCGATCGCGCGGATTTCGCGGCTGGCGTCCGAGGCTTTCTCGACGGTCTGGGCGCGGGACAGGTCGAAAAACGCGTCCAGGCTCTTGTCATCGGTGAAGTTCGGCGTCTGCAAGGCCAGGCCGAAACCATTAGCCAGCGTCGTGCCTTGGGCACTGTTGAGCAGCGGGCCATGACGGGTTTCGTACACCACTTCGCGAATCGGCCGCTGGCCTTTGACGAAGTAAGTTTCGTTGCGCACGATCGCCGGCTGCCATTTGCCACCCACCTCGTAGGAAAGACCATTGCCCTGGCGTTTGATTTTTTCCAGGAACAGATCCTGGTTGTCGCCCATGACTGCGGTCATGCTCCAGGCCACTTTGCCGTTGAAACCGCCGAGCACCATCGGCAAACCGGCAATCGTCACACCAGAAGCCTGGTACTTCGGCGTGCGAATCTGCACGTAGCTGAACAACGATGGCACGCCCATTGGGCCATGGTTGTCGCTGGCCAGCAGGCTTTTGCCGCTGCGGCTGCGTTGCGGGCCGATCGCCCAGTTGTTCGACGAGGTGGCGCCCAGCAGATTCAGATCGGAGAGTTGGCTCGTGGCTTTGCTGATCTCGGCCAGGCCCGGGACTTGCCCGTTGAGCTTGATGCCCTGAAGTTTTTCAGCTTCGGCCAGCGGCAGTTTTTCATCGGGAGCGGACGGGGTCAGCCACGGGAGTTTGTCGGTGCTGACGGTCTGGGCCAGCATCAGCGAGGCAATCTCTTCCGGCAGGTTGGCCGACTGGCTGAAGTTCAGCAGGCAGAAAATCAGCGCCGAGTCTTCCGGCTTCCAGTATTCAGGCTTGTAGCCGGTGGCTGCGAGGTCCGCCGGCAGTTTGTCGCGATAGCGGAACAGGTAGGCGTTGACGCCGCGGGCATAGACTTCGAAGAAGCGTTTGAGGCGCGGCGAAGATGCCTTGTACAGCTCGTCGGCGCTTTTCTTCAGATTGACGGCGCGCATATATCGGTCAGCGTCGAGCAGGTCCGAACCGGACATCTCTGACAAACGGCCCTGAGCCAACAGGCGCAGGGTGACCATTTGCGTGATGCGGTCGGTGGCGTGGACGTAACCCAGGGTGAACAGCGCGTCGTGGAAGGTGTTGCTTTCGATCAACGGCATGCCCATGGCATTGCGGCGTACCGAAACGTTCTGCGCCAGGCCCTTGAGCGGCTGCACGCCGGTGGTCGGCGGGAGGGTGTCCTGGGTGTTCCAGGTCTGACAACCGGTCAGGCTCAAAACACCGGCCACTGCTGCGGCAACGCCGAACCGGGGAAGAAAATGTGTAAGGGCTGGCGAGGCCATGGCAAAGCTCCTGCGGGGGGGTAGCGTCATTAAAGGCGCTACGTTAGTGAGCAGGAGGTGCCCGCGCAAGCGGGGGTATAGGGTTATTTCAAGATTTGTCCGATAAATACAATTTCTTGGGCAATGCATCCCTGTGGCGAGGGGACTTGTCCCCGTTCGGCTGCGTAGCAGTCGTCAACTTTCAATGTGGTTTGTCTGAAAGAATGCCGGGGGCGCTTCGCGACCCAACGGGGACAAGTCCCCTCGCCACATTGAAAGCATCACAAGGAAAGTGCGTCGTTTTTCAGGATTTAGGCGGATTGACCTTGGCCACCAGCGCATACGCCTTCACCGTCGCCGGACGGCTCTGGATGTGGTTGTACCAGCGCAGCACGTTGGGGAAGTCTTCCAGGTTCTGACTCTGCCACTTGTGGGAAACGATCCACGGGTAGATCGCCATGTCGGCAATGCTGTATTCGCTGCCGGCGACGAAGTCTTTATCGGCCAACTGCTTGTCGAGTACCCCGTAGAGGCGGGCGGTTTCGTCGATGTAGCGCTTGATTGCGTAGGGGATTTTCTCCGGCGCGAATTGGCTGAAGTGATGATTCTGCCCGGCCATCGGCCCCAGGCCGCCCATCTGCCAGAACAACCATTGCAGCGCTTGTTGGCGACCGCGCAGGTCTTTGGGCAAAAACTTGCCGGTTTTCTCTGCCAGGTACAACAAAATCGCCCCGGACTCGAACAGTGCCAACGGCTCACCGCCATCGGCCGGTTCGGGATCGACGATGGCCGGAATTTTGTTGTTCGGGGAGATTTTCAGGAAATCGGGTTTGAACTGGTCGTTCTGGCTGATGTTGATCGGGTGCACGTTGTAGGGCAGGCCGGCTTCTTCCAGGAATATCGAGATTTTGTGGCCGTTGGGGGTGGTCCAGTAATACAGGTCGATCATGGAGTACTCCAAATCAAAAGATGTCGTTACTTGCGGACAGCAAACGCCGGCATCAGGTCGTCCTGTTTGCGTTCGATAGCTTGCCTGTAGGAACAGGTGATGCTGAAGTGCGGGAAATTCAATGACCCCGCATGAGAAAAACCGGCATGGAGCTCAAAACAAACGCGGCGCTGATCATCATCGATCAACAAAAAGGCATCCTGCATCCCAAACTCGGTCGCCGAAATAATCTTCAGGCCGAGCAGCGAATCCTCGATTTGCTAGGGCATTGGCGTCGAACCGGGCGACCGGTGATTCATGTGCAGCACTTGTCCCGGTCGCCGGAATCGGTGTTCTGGCCGGCGCAGTCGGGGGTGGAATTTCAGGAACGGTTTCAGCCACAGACCGATGAGCAGCTTGTTCAAAAGCAGGTGCCGGATGCGTTTTGTGCGACGGGGCTTGAGAAAAGTTTGCGAACGGCGGGGATCGATCAGTTGGTCATTGTCGGCGTAGCGACCAACAACTCAGTGGAATCCACGGCGCGAACGGCCGGGAATCTGGGGTTTGAAACGTGGGTCGTGGAGGATGCGTGTTTTACCTTCGACAAGGCTGACTACTTTGGTAAAGCCCGTACAGCCGAGGAAGTGCATGCGATGTCGCTAGGGAATTTGCATGGCGAGTATGCGACGGTCGTGAGCACAACACAGATTTTGCAGCCTGGCTGAAATCCCTGTGTGGGAGCCTGCTCGCGAAGGCAGTCCAACTGCCGGCCCAAGACTTTTCCTCGCCCATAAAAAACCCGGCAAAAGCCGGGTTTTTTTTGACTGGCGTCGATCTTAAGCGGTGAAGGTTTTGCCTTCGAACTGCTCAGCCACGAATTTCCAGTTGACCAGGTTCCAGAACGCTTCGACGTATTTTGGACGAAGGTTGCGGTAGTCGATGTAGTAAGCGTGTTCCCAGACGTCGCAGGTCAGCAGCGGGGTGTCGCCGTTGGTCAGCGGGTTGCCGGCGCCGATGGTGCTGGCCAGGGCCAGGGAACCGTCAGCCTTTTTCACCAGCCAGCCCCAACCGGAACCGAAGGTGCCGATGGAAGTCTTGCTGAATTCTTCCTTGAACTTGTCGAACGAACCGAAGGCTGCGTTGATAGCTTCAGCCAGTGCGCCGGTTGGTTGACCGCCGGCGTTTGGCGCCAGGCAGTTCCAGTAGAAAGTGTGGTTCCAGACCTGAGCGGCGTTGTTGAAGATGCCGCCCGAGGAAGATTTGACGATTTCTTCCAGAGTCTTGCCTTCGAACTCGGTGCCTGGCACCAGGTTGTTCAGGTTCACGACATAGGTGTTGTGGTGCTTGTCGTGGTGGTATTCCAGAGTTTCCTTGGAAATGTGCGGCTGCAGGGCATCGTGTGCGTAAGGCAGCGGCGGCAATTCGAAAGCCATGATGATTCTCCTAATCAGGTCAGTTGCGGTGAGCGCAAGGCCGATCACGGGCGGCCAGACAAGCGCCGGGGAGTTTGTACTCTTTGCGGCGCATCGGACCGGATCATAGCACCGGGGGTGCGGCATAACCACGCAACAACTGTGTGGGATAGAGGTTCCAGAGCCTTTTGGAATAAATCAGGCGCTGGTGATTAGTTGGGCCGCCACTGTGAACATCATTACTGCCACGAGCAGGTCGAGAATTCTCCAGGTACTCGGTCGGGCCAACCACGGCGCCAACCACGCCGCGCCGAGCGCCAGGGTGAAAAACCACAGCAACGACGCGCTGGCCGCGCCCACGACATAAGCGCCGGGCTCGGTTTGTTGGGCACCGAGAGAGCCAATCAGCAACACGGTATCCAGATAAACGTGCGGGTTCAGCAGCGTTACGGCCAAAGCACTGAGCATCACCGCGCGCAGCGAGCGCACGGTCTGGTTTTCACCTTGTTGCAGGCTCTGTTTCGAGCAGGCCCGGCGCAGTGCCTGGCTGCCATACCAAATCAGAAATACGGCGCCACCCCAACGGGCAACCGCTAAAAGCGTCGGGTTCTGCGCCAGCACCGTCGCCAGGCCGAATACGCCGGCAGCGACCAATAATGCATCGCAGGTGACGCAGAGCGCCGCCACCGGCAGGTGATGTTCACGTCTCAGGCTCTGAGCCAACACGAATGCATTTTGAGTACCGATCGCCATGATCAGCCCCGCGGCCACGAGCAGGCCGTTCACATAGCTTTGCCACATATTTTTTACTCCGCGTTGGCCGCCAGATCCCGCAACACGTGCAGGGCGCGTTCAGCATCGGCCTGGCCGACGAATAAATGGTCGTGGTAATAGCCAGCGATCACGTTGCAACTGATGCCGGCCTGGCCTAATGCCGTGGCAAACGCGGCGGTCAGGCCGACGGCTTCGAGGGCCGAATGCACGTTCAAGGTGATCCAGGCCGCGACGTAATCGAAACTGAAACCGGCCTTCTCGGCGTGGGAACGTTCCAGAATTACCGTCAGACCTTCCTGTTCGCGGAAACTGCCGACGATCTCCAGGCCTGCCGGCAATTTGCCGTCGCGCAGGGTGCAGAACACGTATTCGCCGGCATTGAGTTGCGGGCTCATGCTGCGCAGCAGGGTTGCCAATGAAGTTTCGCCAGCCATGTCGATGATCCTTGTTCAAGAGTTCTTGCTGGCCATTCTCCGGTGTCAGGCTGTATAAGAAAAACCAATCATGCTGATCGCTCATTAGGAAAACTGATGTTCGACTACAAATTGCTTTCTGCCTTGGCCGCGGTGGTCGAGCAGGCCGGGTTCGAACGTGCGGCTCAGGTGCTGGGTTTGTCGCAATCGGCGATCTCCCAGCGCATCAAATTATTGGAGGCGCGGGTCGGCCAACCGGTGCTGGTGCGGGTGACACCGCCGGCCCCGACCGAAATCGGCCGACGGCTGCTCAACCATGTGCAGCAGGTGCGTTTACTTGAACGGGACCTGCAAACACTGGTGCCGGCACTCGATGAAGAAGGTCTGCCGGAACGTCTGCGCATCGCCTTGAATGCCGACAGCCTCGCCACGTGGTGGGCCGCAGCCGTCAGTGATTTCTGCGCCGAGCAACACCTGCTGCTGGATCTGGTCGTCGAAGACCAGACGGTGGGCCTCAAACGCATGCGCGCTGGCGAAGTGGCCGCGTGCATCTGCGCCAGCGAGCGACCGGTGGCCGGCGCACGCAGCGTTTTGCTGGGGGCCATGCGCTACCGTGCGTTGGCCAGCCCGGCATTTATCGCCCGGCATTTTCCTGAAGGTGTGCGCGCCGATCTGTTGTCGAAAACGCCCGCGCTGGTGTTTGGCCCGGATGATTTCCTACAGCATCGCTACCTCGCGTCCCTTGGCGTCGATGGCGGATTCGAACACCATCTATGCCCCTCGTCCGAAGGCTTCATCCGTCTCACGGAAGCGGGACTCGGTTGGGGCCTGGTGCCAGAACTGCAGGTGCGCGAGCAACTGGAACGTGGCGTATTGGTAGAGCTTTTGCCCGATAAGCCGATCGATGTGCCGCTGTACTGGCATCATTGGCGCAATGGCGGTCAGTTGCTGGGGCTGCTCACTGATCAGCTGGTGCGTTCGTCGAAGCAATGGCTGGTGCCGTTGGACTGACGGGCAGCGTCAAGACCTCACGCAAAATGCAAAACGCAAAACGAAATATTCGGAGCAATTCATGAAGATTCTGGTTACCGGCGCAAGCGGCTTCATCGGCGGGCGCTTTGCGCGTTTTGCCCTGGAGCAGGGCCTGGACGTGCGGGTCAACGGTCGCCGGGCCGAAAGTGTGGAGCATCTGGTGCGCCGTGGCGCCGAGTTCATCCAGGGTGACTTGAGCGACCCGGAACTGGCACGTGACCTGTGCTCAGACGTTGAAGCCGTGGTGCATTGCGCCGGTGCGGTCGGTTTGTGGGGGCGTTATCAGGATTTCCATCAAGGCAACGTGCAGGTCACGGAAAACGTGGTCGAGGCCTGTCTGAAACAGCGGGTTCGGCGACTGGTGCATTTGTCGTCGCCGTCGATCTACTTTGATGGCCGCGATCACCTGGGACTGACCGAAGAACAGGTGCCCAAGCGCTTCAAGCATCCCTACGCCGCGACCAAATACCTGGCCGAGCAAAAGGTTTTCGGCGCTCAGGAGTTCGGCCTCGAAACCCTGGCCCTGCGCCCGCGTTTCGTGACGGGGGCTGGCGACATGAGCATTTTTCCGCGGCTGCTGAAAATGCAGCGCAAAGGACGGCTCGCGATCATCGGCAACGGCCTGAACAAGGTTGATTTCACCAGCGTGCAAAACCTCAATGAAGCATTGCTCAGCAGTTTGCTGGCCAGCGGTTCGGCGTTGGGCAAGGCCTACAACATCAGCAACGGCACGCCGGTGCCATTGTGGGACGTGATCAATTATGTGATGCGCAAGATGGATGTCCCACAGGTCACGCGCCACCGTTCCTACGGTTTGGCCTACACCGTGGCGGCGCTCAATGAGGGCGTGTGCAAACTGTGGCCAGGTCGTCCCGAGCCGACCCTGTCGCGCCTGGGCATGCAGGTGATGAACAAAAATTTCACCCTGGACATCAGCCGCGCCCGGCATTATCTGGACTACGATCCCAAAGTCAGTCTCTGGACCGCCCTCGATGAATTCTGCGGCTGGTGGAAGGCCCAGGACATCCGCTGACGCACGGGTTAGCGCCGCCACACTGAACCGAGTTCGGGGTTGAGGGTCAATCGATGCGGCAGTGGGGAGTTATACTGCGCCGCATCAAGCCATCACCGCGTTCCACAAAGGTTGACTCAATGTCCATGCGTAACGATGCCAACGACGACTTCGATCTGCCGAGCCTGCGTGCCGACAGCCTCGACGACGATGATTTTCCGACCACCGCTCGCACCTCCGTGCATTCGCGGACCACGCCAGTCGTCAAAGTCAAAAGTTCGAGCACCGGCCCGCTGTGGGCGCTGGTCGGCGCCTTGTTCTTTGCGTTTGCAGGCCTGGCCTGGTGGAGCTTTCAGCAGCTCTCGCTGATGGAACAGCAATTGGTGGCGACCCAGGAAAGTTTCGCGCGTATCAGTGAAGAAGCGGCGGGGCGCTTGCAGGACATTTCCGGCAAGGTTGTCGCCAGTCAGACCAACGTCAACAGCGACAGCGAAGCCTTGAAACTGCAAATCAAACAGCTGGAAAGCAAACTCCAGGATCAAAGCAAACAACAGCAGGGCGTTGTCGGCCAGACCACCGATCTGGACAAGCGCCTGGCGCAGATGAGTGCACAGACCACCGAGCTGGATAAGCGCCTGGCGCAGATAACCGGGCAAGGTAGCGAACAACAGACCGCCACCATTCAATTGCAGGCTCAGGTCAAAGTCTTGAACAGCGATGTAGCCGTGCTGAAAAGCAACCTGACGGACACCGACAAATTCGACGCGCAACTTAAAAGCCTTGGCTCCGACATCGTTGCCCTGAAGAAACAAGGCAACCCGAGCGCCGCCATCGAGCGCCTGGAGCAGGAAGTCATTATCCTCAAAAGCCAACAGGACAATCGCTCGGCCGCGACGTCGGGCGGGACCAATACCGCCGAATTCGACGCCTTCCGTAGCCAGGTCACCCGCACCATCAACTCCCTTCAAGCGCAGATCCAGAATCTGCAGCAGCAGCTGCGCGCAAGGCCGTAAGAACCAACCAGCTACACCAAGCTGCTTTAGCAGCTGGCGAGGTGAGGTGAGGTGAGGTGAGGTGAGGTGAGAAGAGGGGGATTGTGGCGAGGGGATTTATCCCCGTTGGGCTGCGAAGCGGCCCCTGTTTTTCCAACCATACCGCGTCCAATGGATTACGACGGCTTCGCCGCCGAACGGGGATAAATCCCCTCACCACACCTCACCCCGCCCCGCAGGCTGCATGATCATGTTCTGTGCTTTCCTGAATATTCATACATATCCCCAAGCCGTCTACGCTCTTGAAACACCAACAAGAACGAGGGATGCGCAATGGGGTTTTTGCATAGGTTGGCCTTGCTGGGCGTGATGCTTTTGCTGTGTCTGGGCCAGGTTCAAGCCGCCGGCACGGAAAAGGACGACAGCCAGGCTGCCAAAGCCTTGCTGGAAAAAGCCCTGGCGTACTACCACGACCATGGCGACAAGGCCTTCGCTGCTTTCAGCCGTCAGGGCGAGTTTGTCGACAAGGATCGTTACGTGTTCGTGGTCGACACCAAAGGCGTGATGCTCGCCAGCGGCGGGCCGTCTTCGGCGTTGATTGGCCGTGATGTGTCCGATGTGCTCGGGCCGGATTTGCAGAAAGCCTTCAAAGACGCCTTGAAAGTGCCGGAGGGCAATGGCATCCAGCAAGCCGAGTATCGCTGGCAGAACTGGTCTGACGGCAAGGTCGAACGCAAGCATGTGTTTTACCAGCGCGTCGGTCAGCGGATCCTGGCGGTCGGTTATTACTTGCCACGGGCCTCAGCGGAACAGGCGATGGCGTTGCTGAACAAAGCGGCGGCCGATCTGGCCAAGGACGAGAAGGGCACGCTCACGGCCATCAACTCCCTCAAGGGCGGTTACTTGCAGGATGACCTGTACGTCTTCGTCGTCGACCTGGATAACCAGCGTTATGTCGCCCATGGCACCAACCTGCGGTTGATCAATACCGATTTCAGCAAGATCAAGGATCCGGAAGGCAAGCCGGTTGGGGAGCCGATCCTGGCGCTGATGGCCAGGCAGGACGATGGCGAATACGAGTACCGCTGGAAAAACCCGGTGACCGGCAAGGTTGAGGACAAACATGCCTACCTGAAAAAGGTCGGGCATTTTCTTGTGGCTGTCGGGTATTACAGCCCTTGAATGGTGGTGCCTGACGGACCGCATTCGCGAGCAAGCCCGCACACATTGGAATTCGGGTGTTCACATAGTTTGTGTTCAATGCAAAACCCTGCGGGAGCGGGCTTGCTCGCGAAGGCGGCTCAACAGGCGAAGAAGTTCTTCGCCCGAAGCATCAAGCGCCGTGGCACTTCTTGAATTTCTTGCCGTTGCCGCAGGGGCAAGGGTCGTTGCGGCCGACGTCTTTCAGGGCGTTGCGCACCGGTTCCTGGTGGGCGTGGCCGCAGTTCGGGCCGTGGACATGGCCATGGTCGTGATCATGGTGGTCGTGATGGTCATGATCGTGGTTGCAGTCAGGGCCATGGACATGGGGTTGCTGGGTCATCGGTTTTGCTCCGGAATTAAATCGGCGGGGATTATCACGCCATTGCGCGCCAGGTGCACGTAGTGCGCGATGAATAAACCGGTTTCCAGTTCACCTTCCAGACGATAGGGAATGGGCTGGTCGGGTTTTTTCAGCAGTTTCACCAGATCCCGCACCTTGGGCCACAGGTTGGTGCGGATCGGCACTTTAAAGTAGGTACTGTGTTTGGGGCCGACCGTAAACCAATGTTCGTGCTCGCCTTCGGTCAGCAACATGTCGCCCAAGTGAATGCGGTACTCGATGCCTCGCACCGTCAGGTCACTGTCGTTGGGGTTGTCGACGCGAAAGTGCAGCAAGAATTTTTGCTGCATCAATTTGGCCTGGACCACTTCGACCTTGACCAGATGCACCTGCGGTTCCGGTTCATCATCGCTGAACCAGGACACACAACCGCCAAGCCCCAGAAAAAGGAACAAGGTGAGCATCTGTAAGACGCGCCGCTGACTGAGCATGGAGTGACTCCCTTTGATGCCCAGTCTAGTCTCTTGCGATTACCTCAACTGCTGAAATAACCCGCACAACACTTCTTGAACTTTTGTCCGCTGGCGCAAGGGCACGCATCATTGCGCCCGGCCTTGAGTTGTACGGTGGGGTCGATGAAGTACCAGTGGCCGGCGTTCTGCACGAACGACGAGCGTTCGCGGTGGCTGTGTTCACCGCTGCCGTCGTGCCAGCGCGCGGTAAATGTCACGAATGCATGTTCCGGCTGACCGCCCAAGACCTCGGAGCTTTCTACTTCAAGGCCCAGCCAGGTGCTTTGGGCGCTCCAGTCGCGGATGGACTGCCGATCCAGGCCTGCCTGTTGTGCGGGCAGGGTGGTCGCCACCAGATAATCGATCAGCCCCAGTACGTAGGCGCTATAGCGCGAACGCATCAAGGCTTCGGCACACGGCGCCGGATGGCCGGCATGGTAATGGCCGCAGCAGGCATCAAGCGGGATGCCGCTACCGCAGGGGCAAATGGATGTACTCATGGCGTTACCACCAATATTTCCCGAAGTTTTCCGGATTGGCCCAGAACCGTGAGTTGAGCCAGTCGGGGACTTGTTTGTAGTCAAGCAGATCATAGGTGAACAGGGTCAGCACTTGATCGTCGCGCTGGAAGCGTTCACTGGCTTGCAGGGCCAGGGAGAAAAAATCGGTTTCCTGCCAGCCGCTGGCCGGCAAGTCCGCCAGCACCGCGATGCGACTGGCGTTGAGGTTACGGATCCCGCCCAGCAGGTTCAGGCCCTCGCGTTTGGGCAAGTGTTCGAGGCAATCGACCACCAGCGCCAGGTCAAACCGGCGCGCCGCCAGTTCGGCCGGCAACACTCCGGGTGCTGCATGGGCCACACATGTTTCCGGGTGCGCCAGCTTGAAGGCCTCCAGCGCGGGGAACTCGCTGGCGCCAATCAGCAACAGGCGCGCGGGGGCGTAACGATCAAGCAAAGCGGCCAACGCCTGCTGGGGCGTGCGCGAAGAAATACCTGCAATCATCGAAGATCCTCAATCAGAGCTGCCAAGACTAGCCTGCTCAAAGGGCCGGGCCTAGAGGTGGTTTGTCGCAAAAGCGTCGATCTACCGTGAACACAGGACAAAACTGCAATGGCCTATTGCTGGCGGAGATTAAAACTCGGGTCTTTACTACCTGAAATCGGTTTTAAGCCGATCCCCTCAGGAGAAAACTAGATGAGCATAGTTCGCACAGCATTACCCTTGGTTCTGCTAACCAGTGTGTTGACTGGTTGCGCAGGTTTGCAGAAAACCGACTGGCCGACCTGTGCGGCGGTCGGTGGCGTCGTGGGTGCCGGTCTCGGCGCGACCGAGAGCTCGGCATGGGCGGGGTATGGCGCGCTGCTTGTCGGCGGCACGGCTGCGGCCTATTGCTGGGTTCACGGTGATGGCGACGAAGACGGCGATGGCGTGCCGGATAGCCGCGACAAGTGCCCGGGAACACCTCGAGGCGTACGGGTCGATGCCGACGGTTGCCCTCCACCGGTGCCTGCGCCAGTGGTCGAAGAAAAGGCCGTGGTTAAAGAAGAAGTCATCGTCATTCGCGATGTTCACTTCCAGTTTGACAAGGCCATACTGACCCCTTCCGATAAAGAGGTACTCAACACAATCGCCACTCGCCTGAAGCAGGAATCGAGCACGGCCCAACTGACTGTAACCGGTTACACCGACAGCGTGGGCAGCGATAACTATAACCAGAAGCTGTCGGATCGTCGTGCGCACGCGGTGGTTGAGTACCTGATTTCCCAAGGCGTACCCCGCAGTGAATTCGTGTCTGTGACCGGTGCCGGGGAGAGCCAGCCGGTTGCCGATAACAAAACCGCTGACGGCCGCGCGTTGAACCGTCGCACGGAAATCAAAATCAACCGCTAACCTCTCGTACTCCGCGGCTTGTGCAGTCGCGGTTGCGCGTCTTTACTCCTGTGTGACCGGCATTGGCCGGTAACACAGGAGCTTTCACCATGAGTGTTCTCACACGGACCGTCTTGCCGGTTGTGCTGCTGGGCAGCCTGTTGACCGGTTGCGCTACACACAGCGATGGCACCGCCCCCCTCAATCAACGAACCTGGCCAATCTGCAGCGTTATCGGCGGCCTGGTCGGTGGCGGTCTGGGTGCTCTCCAAAATGGCGGTTGGGCGGCCGGTGGCGCGGCGCTTGGTATCTTGACCGGTGGCTTGATCTGTTATGCCCAGGATGGCGACGAAGACGATGATGGAGTTTTCGATCGACGTGATCGCTGCCCTGATACGCCCGCCAATACTCCCGTCGAACATCATGGTTGCCCATTGCCGCAGTACCCGGCCAGCGTGAAACCTGAACCTGCGCAATCGGAGGTCATCACCCTGAACGACGCGGGCGACGTGCTGTTTGCCTTCAATCAATCCGAACTGACCCCGGCCGCGCAGAGCAAGCTGGATTCGCTGATGCCCAAACTGCAAAGCGCCGATGTGGTGAGCGTCAAGGTGGTCGGTCATACCGACAACGTCGGCTCGGACAGCTATAACCAGGCACTCTCGGAACGCCGCGCCAGTAGCGTGGCGGCCTACCTGTTAAGCCAGGGCCTGGCGCCGAACAAGCTCACCAGCGAGGGCAAGGGCCAAAGTCAGCCGGTGGCCGCTAACGAAACGGAAGAAGGACGGGCGAAAAACCGTCGGGTGGAGTTGCACATCAATCGCTGAGCCCCGTGATAGAGCCGTCGGGCCACAATTGAAGTCGGTCTGACGGCCATTCGGCGGCCTTCATGAAGAATTTTCCGTTGCCCTCTGGCTTAACCCGCGTGTAAGCCGGTACTGTGCGCGCAAAGAATAATTCTCAGCGGGGGAGCGTATGAACGTGTTTTGGGGGCTGGGGAAGTTGTTGACCCTGCTGTTCTGGCTGGTGGTGCTGACCAATCAGCTCATGCCGTTTGTCAATCCTCTGCATCTGCTGGTGGATCTGGCCGGCGGCCTGCTGGCCTGCCTTCATCTTCTTGAGGCGGTGTTCTGTTTCCGCAGCCTCAGAGGTCGCGCTCACCCTTGGCTTGATCGCCTGAATATCCTCTTTTTCGGCGTTTTCCACCTGCAAACCCTCCCGGCTCCGACCGCTCCTAAGGCTTCCCATGCGTAAACTCTGTCTGCTCGCTGCACTCATCAGCCCATTGGCCTGCGCCCAGGTGGTGAGCGTCGAAACCAACTCGCTGATGCGTTTGCCCAACACCGCCAGCACCTTGCAGCTGGAACGCCTGGAAGTGGCCGACTACGGCACGTTATTGATTCCCTCGAACGTGACGGAGGTTTCTGTCGGTGAATTGCGTCTGGGTCGTGAAGCGCGGATCGCCATCGTACCCGGCGAACAGCCGCTTGAGCTGAAGGTCAGTCGTGCGCAATTGTCGGAAGGCAGCCAGATCACGGCTCGCGGTGCGCCGGGGACTTACCTCAAGGCAGCCCGCTCCGGGCGTAACCTGAACTTGCAGATCAAGGCATTGAGTGCGCCGCAATTGTGGGTGGACGCTCGTGGCGGTGCGGGCGCACCGGGTTTCGTCGGTCTCGATGGGGCCAACGGTCAGGCTCCGGGTTGTACCTGGGGCCAGGCCGGTCGTGGTGCCGATGGTAGTGATGGTAGCGACGGTCAGCCCGGCGCGCCGGGTGCAATGGTTCGTCTGGAAGTGCCACGCGATTACCCGGCGGAGCTGATCAAGGTTCAGGTGGCCGGGGGTGACGGCGGTGTGGCCGGGCCTGGCGGTAAACCGGGCGCGGGTGGCAAGGCCAAGGGCTGTTTCGTTTACAAGGCCGATGGCGGAAAAAATGGTCGTCCAGGTGCTGATGGCCAGCCGGGGCCTGCCGGTGCGGCAGGTTCGGTGACCGTGCAGCGTCTGTAAGAGGTTTCTGGAATGTGTGTCGTCTGATCGATCGCTATCGCGGGCAAGCCTTGCTCCTACAGATTTTGCGTTGTTCACAACTTTTATGAACGACATTAAACCTGTAGGAGCAAGGCTTGCCCGCGATAGGGTCAGCCCCGTCGCCTCAAAACATCGGCCGCGCCGCAGCAATCGCCACCAACACCAACCCGACAATCAGATTAATCCCCACCAACTTGCGAATTTTCCCAAGCGTCGCCGCCCCGGTCGGCCAATCCTGCGCCGCCACTGCCGTGCGCAACTCTGGCAACAACAACGCCTGAATCCGGATAAACAGCGCCGTCATCACCACGTACAACCCCATCATCACCTGCACATACCGCGGTGCCGCTTCAAAACCGCTGAACTGCAAATGAATCATGCCCACACCGCTGATCGGCAACAGCACCACCGCGACCCAGACCCAGCGGAAAAAACCTTGAAACACTTCTACCCACAGCTTCAAGCGGGCAGGGCCTTCAAGTGCCTTCATCGCCGCGGGCCGCAAGACCATCCACGCGAAAAACATGCCGCCAACCCACACCAGGGCTGACAGTACATGCAGGGTATAAACAAGGCCAAAAGGTGTCATTGGGGTACTCCGTTCTGCGCGGGATTAATTAGCGCGGTATGATAGCCGCCGAACCGAACCACTGAAAATTTATCCAGCGTTTTTTGCGCCCGACAATCCATGATCAGCACTGAACTCAAAACCACGATCCAGGGCGCCTACTCGCGTTTTCTCGAAGCCAAGAGCCTCAAGCCGCGCTACGGCCAACGCCTGATGATCGCCGAAATTGCCAAGGTCCTCGGTGACATCGACACCGACGACGAAGGCCGGCGCAGTGGCGACCCCGCGATCGTCGCGGTGGAAGCCGGCACCGGTACCGGCAAAACCGTGGCCTACAGCCTGGCCGCCATCCCCACGGCCAAGGCTGCCGGCAAACGCCTGGTGATTGCCACGGCCACCGTGGCCCTGCAAGAGCAGATCGTCTACAAGGATTTGCCCGACCTGATGCGCAACAGCGGGCTGAATTTCAGCTTTGCCCTGGCCAAGGGGCGCGGTCGCTACATGTGCCTGTCCAAGCTCGACATGTTGCTCCAGGAAGGTCACGCACAAACCGCCACGGCGCAGTTGTTTGAAGAAGAAGGCTTCAAAATCGAGGTCGACGAGGCCAGTCAGAAGCTGTTCACCAGCATGATCGAGAAACTCGCCGGCAATAAATGGGACGGCGACCGTGACAGCTGGTCCACTGCCCTGGAAGACGCCGACTGGGCGCGACTGACCACCGATCACAGCCAGTGCACCAACCGCCATTGCCCGAACTTCGGCCAGTGCGCCTTCTACAAGGCCCGGGAAGGCATGGGCAAGGTCGACGTCATCGTCACCAACCACGACATGGTACTGGCCGACCTGGCACTGGGCGGCGGCGCCGTGTTGCCGGACCCGCGCGACACCATCTACGTGTTCGACGAAGGCCACCACCTGCCGGACAAAGCCATCGGCCATTTCGCCCATTACACGCGTCTGCGTTCCACCGCCGACTGGCTGGAAACCACCGCCAAGAACCTCACCAAGTTGCTGGCTCAACATCCGCTGCCGGGCGACCTGGGCAAGTTGATCGAGCAGGTGCCGGAACTCGCGCGGGAGATCAAGACCCAGCAGCAATTCATGTTCAGCGCCTGCGAGCAGGTCGCCGATTTTAAACCGGGTGAAGACGTCGAAGGTCGCGAGCGGCCGCGTCATCGCTTCGTCGGTGGGGTGATTCCCGAGCACATGCGTGAAATGGGTGTCGAGCTGAAGAAGGGTTTCGCCCGTCTGACCGATCTGTTTACCCGTCTCACCGAACTGCTCAAGGAAGGCATGGACGGCGAGGTCAACATCGGCATCGCCAGCAACCAGGCCGAGGAGTGGTACCCGCTGTTCGGCAGTCTGTTGTCCCGTTCTTCGGGCAACTGGGAGTTGTGGGTCGCGTTCACCGCTGAAGACCCGGAAGACAACCCGCCGATGGCCCGCTGGCTGACCCTGGCCGAAAGCGGCTCGCTGTTCGACATCGAGGTCAACGCCAGCCCGATCCTCGCGGCGGAAATGCTCCGTCGCAATTTGTGGAACGTGGCTTACGGCGCTCTGGTGACCTCCGCGACCCTGACCGCGCTCGGCACTTTCGACCGCTTCCGCATGCGCGCCGGCCTGCCGAAAAAAGCCGTGACCGCGGTGGTTCCGAGCCCGTTTCATCACGCCGACGCTGGTGTGCTGCGGGTGCCGGACCTGAAGGCCGATCCGCGTGATGCGCCGGCCCATACCGCAGCGATCATTCGCGACTTGCCGGCCTTGGTGGAAGGTTCGCGCGGCACCCTGGTGCTGTTCTCCTCGCGCAAACAGATGCAGGACGTGTTCGACGGCCTCGACCGCGACTGGCGCAAGCAAGTGTTCATTCAAGGCAACCTGTCGAAACAGGAAACCCTGAACAAGCACAAGGCGCGGGTCGATGGCGGCGATTCCAGTGTGTTGTTCGGCCTGGCGAGTTTTGCCGAAGGGGTGGACTTGCCGGGGGCGTACTGCGAGCACGTGGTGATCGCGAAGATTCCATTCTCGGTGCCCGATGATCCCGTCGAAGCGGCCCTGGCCGAGTGGATCGAGGCTCGGGGTGGCAATCCGTTCATGGAAATCTCCGTGCCGGATGCTTCGCTGAAGCTGGTCCAGGCCTGCGGTCGCTTGCTGCGTACCGAAGAAGACCGCGGCACCATCACCTTGCTCGATCGACGCCTGGTCACCCAGCGTTACGGCAAGGCAATCCTCAATGCGTTGCCACCCTTCCGACGTGAAATTTCCTGATACAGGGCTGGGCAATTTTGCCCAACCCGTTGTCTATCTCTCTACCATCGCTTTTCCACTGGCCATTGTTGGTCGTTAGGGAGAATTTCGTTCTCATGATTCGCCGTTCGTTGCCCGCTGTATTCGCTCTGATGTTCGCAGCCCCTTTGCTGGCGGCTCCTGCCGGCCAACAGACGCTGTTCAACTTTGTGCGCCCCGCCGATGTGGTCCAGGTGGCGACTCAGGACGCCAGCCTGCCGCAATCCAACGCCGAGCAAACGGCCGAAGGCGAAGTGCTGCGTCGGGTGACGTTCAACCCGGTGGCACAACCGAACTTGCGTCTGACCCCGCAGACGGGCGCCTGGGACTGGTCGCAATCGGGCTTCATGAGTTTGCGGATTCAGAGCGCAATGGACTGGGCCGTGACCCTGTACGTGAAAATCCAGAGCAACGATGGCAAGACGCTGGTCAGCCGCGTCGACTTGCCGGCCGGCCCTGCGCAAACCTTGTTGGTGCCGCTGCAACCCTTTACGCCATTGAGCCTGGGCCTGAAAGCCGGCCCGCCAATGCCGATGACGTTCGATGGCCAACGCGTATTGCTGGCCAGCAGCGCCGGAGAGCTGGAGCGCAGCCAGGTGGTGTCGGTGACCTTGTCGATGGATCAGCCGAAAGTCGCCCAGAGCATCCTGCTGGAACGCTTTGGCGTGCAGGACGGCGATGCGGTTACCCAAGCGGCTTTCGGCGGGCTTGTAGATGCTTACGGTCAGTCGACCCGAACCAAATGGCCAGAGAAAGTCAGCAGCGACGAGCAACTGAAAAGCGCGGCCGCCAAGGAACGTCAGCAACTGAAAACCTGGCTGGCCGAGCGCGAGAAGTCGTCCCTGGACAAGTTTGGTGGCTGGAACAAAGGCCCGTCATTCAAGGCCAGCGGTTTTTTTCGCACGGAGAAGCGCGACGGTCGCTGGTACCTGGTGACCCCGGAAGGCCATCCGTTCTATTCGCTCGGGGTCAACACCATCACCCCGGATGTCGACCAGACCTACGTCGCCGGCCGCGAGTGGATGTTCGAGTCCCTGCCCAAACCGGACGAGCCGCTGGCCAGCCATTATGGCGAAGGCGATAACCGTGGCGGCAACGGCGTCGATCAGGGCCGAGGCTACAATGCCGGTCGCTGGTACGACTTCTATGGCGCCAACTTGCAGCGTCTGTATGGTCCGCCGTGTGTGGTGACCAGCGACACCAAGGCCGGTGTCGCCGAAGCGGCCAAGGCTGACGCGGTTGCGGCAACGGTGGAGAAGGCTGCTGAGCAACCGGTCGTTCCTTCGACGGCCGAATCCGGTATCGCCGAAGCCGCCAAGACCGACGCTGTTGAAGCGACCGCCGCGAAAGCAGCTGAGCAAACGCCTGCCGAACCCTGCAAAGCGGCGGTTGATGAACAGCGCTGGGCCAGCCACACCCTTGATCGCCTGCAAGCCTGGGGCTTCAACACTATCGGCAACTGGAGCGCCCCGGCGCTGGCCAACGCTGATCGCGTGCCGTACACCTTGCCGCTGTCGATCGTCGGCGATTACGCCAGCATCAGCACCGGCACCGACTGGTGGGGCGGCATGCCCGATCCGTTCGACCCGCGTTTCGCCATGGCCACCGAACGTGCCGTGGCCATCGCCGCGCGCGACCATCGCGATGATCCATGGCTGATCGGTTACTTTGCCGACAACGAATTGGCCTGGGCCGGTCCCGGCGACGACCCGAAAGCCCGTTACGCCTTGGCCTACGGCACCTTGAAAATGACCACCGACGTGCCGGCCAAACGCGCGTTCCTCAAGCAATTACGCGACAAGTACCGCAACCAGGCAGGCCTGTCGAAAGCCTGGGGCATTGACCTGCCAGCCTGGGAATTGATGGAAGATCCGGGCTTCGAAGCGCCGCTGCCAAGTGCCGAGCACCCGGAAATCGAAGCCGACTTCAAATACTTCCAGAAGGTCTTCGCCGACACTTACTTCAAGACCATTTCCGACTCGCTCAAGTGGCACTCGCCGAATCAGCTGTTGCTGGGCGGCCGGTTTGCCATCAGCACCCCCGAAGCAGTTGAGTCCTGCGCTCAGTATTGCGACGTGCTGAGCTTCAACATGTACACCCTGCAACCGCAGGACGGTTACGACTTCGCCAAGCTGCGCAGCCTGGACAAACCGGTGCTGATTACCGAGTTTAACTTCGGCTCGGCCGATCGTGGCCCGTTCTGGGGCGGTGTGACGCAATTGCCCAAGGAAGAAGACCGTGGGCCCGCTTACGCCAATTTCCTCAAACAGGCGATGAGCGAACCGTCGATCGTCGGCGTTCACTGGTTCCAATACCTTGACCAACCGGTTAGCGGTCGTCTGCTGGATGGCGAGAACGGTCACTTCGGGCTGGTGGGCATTACCGATTTGCCGTTCCAGGGTTTCGTCGATACCGTGCGCAAGAGCAATTTGCAGACCGTCGATCTCGGTAAAGAGGCCGAGAAGGCCAAGACTGAGGCGGATAAAGCCGGGCAAGCAGCTCAGGGCGGCAGAAAAGGCGAGGCTGGCAAAGGCGCAGGGCAGGGCGCTGGCCATGCGGGTGGGCATTCCGGTAATGGGCATTAAATAGCTGAAACAGTGTCATCGTTCTTCGCGAGCAAGCCCGCTCCCACATTCAATCGCATTCTTTCTGAAAGAACTCGGTCGAATGTGGGAGCGGGCTTGCTCGCGAAGGCGTCCGCCAAGGCACGCTAAAGATCTGATCCAATCCATAGGTGGGCGACCGCCCAGCCCGCCATAGTTCCCAAAACCCTCTAGGGCTGGAACAATGCGGCCACTTTGTAGAACATTATCCAGAGGAGTTGCGGGTGCAGATTCAGGGTTTTTACGAGCTGAAGTTCGAAGCGGTGCGTGAAGCTTTCGCGGCGCTGTTCGACGATCCTCAGGAACGGGGTGCAGCGTTGTGCGTCAAGATCGGCGGTGAAACCGTGGTCGACCTTTGGGCCGGCAGCGCGGACAAGGACGGCACCGAAGCCTGGCACAGCGACACCATCGCCAATCTGTTCTCCTGCACCAAGACCTTTACCGCGGTGACCGCCCTGCAACTGGTAGCCGAAGGCAAGCTGCAACTGGATGCCCCGGTTGCCCGCTACTGGCCCGAGTTCGCCGCCGCCGGCAAAGAGTCCGTGACCTTGCGTCAATTGCTCTGCCATCAGGCCGGTCTGCCGGCGCTGCGTGAGCTATTGGCCCCGGAAGCCCTTTACGACTGGCAAACCATGGTTGACGCCCTGGCCGCCGAAGAACCGTGGTGGACGCCGGGAAATGGTCACGGTTATGCGGCTATCACCTACGGCTGGCTGATCGGTGAGTTGCTGCGGCGTGCCGACGGTCGTGGGCCGGGTGAGGCCATCGTGGCGCGAGTCGCGAAGCCTTTGGGCCTGGACTTTCACGTCGGCCTGGCGGATCAAGAGTTCCATCGCGTGGCGCACATCGCCCGTGGCAAGGGCAATGTCGGCGATGCCGCCGCCCAGCGCTTGCTGCAAGTGACCCTGCGCGAGCCGACGGCCATGACCACGAGGGCGTTCACGAACCCGCCGTCGATCATGACCAGCACCAACAAACCCGAGTGGCGACGCATGCAGCAGCCGGCCGCCAATGGCCACGGCAATGCCCGCAGCCTGGCCGGGTTCTATGCCGGTCTGCTCGATGGCAGCTTGCTGGAAAGCGAAATGCTCGAGGAACTGACCCGCGAGCACAGCCTCGGCGAGGACAAGACTTTACTGACCCGGACCCGTTTCGGCCTGGGTTGCATGCTCGATCAACCGGACGTCCCCAACGCCACCTACGGCCTCGGCCCTCGTGCGTTCGGTCATCCAGGGGCGGGCGGTTCCACCGGCTTTGCTGACCCGGAACACGATGTGGCCTTCGGCTTTGTGACAAATACCTTGGGACCGTACGTCTTGATGGATCCGCGCGCACAAAAGCTTGTGCGAGCACTGGCCACTTGTCTGTAAAACGCGCTCAGGGGTTCCAGGGCCGGAACCCCAAGGCCTTTTTGATTTCCAAGCGTCTGTTTATCCGGGTCAATCCGGCCTGATAGTTAATTACTTCATTTTGTGGATATCCAATGTCTTCCAATAAAACCCTCGCTTTGGCTCTGTGCTTCGCTATTACCGGTTGCGCACAAACTCCACAAAGTGACTCGGATGGCAGCAGCTGGTGGCCGTTCGGCTCTTCCGACAAAGTCGCCGCTAAAGGCCCGGCTCCGGCTCCGACCCCAGCCCCGGCACCTTTGAAGCCTGCCGCGACCGCTCCGGTGGCCAAGGCTGAAAGCTCCAACCCTTGGTACTGGCCATTCGGTTCCGATGAAGTTCTCGACAAGAAGCCAGAGGTGAAAGCTGAAGCCAAGCCCGAAGCCAAACCGGTCGAGGTGGCCAAGGCCAAGGCTGAGGCCGATGCAGGTGGCAATTGGTGGTGGCCGTTCGGCGGCAAAGAGCAAAGCACTGCCAAAGCCGTGCCGATGCCTGATCCTAAAGTTACCCAAGCCTGGCTCGACGACTACGAGCCGCGCTTGCGCGAAGCGGTCAAGGGCAGCAACCTGCAACTCGAACGCCGTGAAAACGTATTGGTGGTGACCGCGCCGGTAGAAGGCTCGTTCAACCCTGACCGTCCGGCCATGCTGCTGCCGGTGACCCTCGGCCCGTTCACTCGCGTCGCGAAAATTCTTGAAGTCGATCCGAAAACTGCCGTGCTGATTCTGGGCCACAGTGATACGTCGGGTGCCGCACCGGCCAACGTGAAACTGAGCCAGGAGCGTGCCCAGGCCGTGGCAGCGATTTTCCGCCTCAGCGGTCTGCAGCGTGATCGCCTGATGCTGCGCGGTATGGGTGGCGAAGCCCCGCGTGCTGCCAACGACAGCAATGAAGGCCGTGCCTTGAACCGTCGCGTCGAACTGCTGGTGACTCCGCAAAACACCATGGTCGCGTTGCTGAGCAAGTACAACATGCCGGCCCCGGCGCCAGTGAAATTGGTCGCTGCCCAGGACGTCAAGCCAGTAGTCAAACCGGTCACCCCGGCGCCAGCCGCGAAGAAAGCCGATGTGCCTGCGGCGAAAAAAGCCCCGGCCAAGAAAGCCGCCGCCAAGAAGGCGCCGGCTAAAACTGCAACGCCGGCGAAAAAGACTGCCCCGGCCAAAGCCGCTGCCGACACGAAAAAAGTCGCCGACGCCGCCGATACTGTAAAAAAGTGATTCGTTAACCAAAAGGAATGCGCCATGACCCAGGGCCTGGCTGATATGCGTCGCGACTACACCCGTGATGGCCTGACCGAGGCGCAAGCCCCGGCCGAGCCGTTCGCGCTGTTCCATCAGTGGTTCGCCGACGCGGTGAAAACCGAGCAGGCGCCGGTGGAAGCCAACGCCATGACCCTGGCCACCGTCGATCAGGACGGTCGGCCGCATTGCCGCATTCTGCTGCTCAAGGGGCTGGACGAGCAGGGTTTCACCTTCTTCACCAACTACGACAGCGCCAAGGGCCAGCACCTGGCCGCGAACCCGTTCGCGGCCATGACCTTTTTCTGGCCGGCCCTGGAGCGTCAGGTGCGCATCGAAGGGCGGGTGGTGAAGGTTACGCCCGAGGAGTCCGACGCCTACTTCCAGGTTCGGCCGCTGGGCAGTCGTCTCGGTGCCTGGGCTTCGCCCCAGAGCCGGGTGATCGCCGATCGTGCCGAGCTGGAAGCGCTGCTCAAGAACACCGAGCAACGTTTCAGCGACACACAACCTCATTGCCCTGAGCACTGGGGTGGTTACCGTTTGTTACCGGAGCGCATCGAGTTCTGGCAAGGCCGTCCGAGCCGCCTGCACGATCGCCTCAACTACCGCTTTCAGGGCGCCGACTGGACTCTTGAACGTCTGGCACCTTAAGCCATCTACCGATCGGGATAGCCTGCCGCAGCGGCTTCAAGCCACTGCGGCAGGTCTCGGCGCTTGATCTTCTGCGCTTGAGCGTTCGCCAGTTGCTGGAGCATGAACGCCTTTTTCTGCTCGTCTTTACCCGCCAGTGACAACGCCAGATCGCGGTCCATCCAGCGTTTGATCCGCACGTATAGCCACCAGTGGAAATACAATCCGGCAACGGTAGTGACGACAATGATGAAGTAATCCATGACAATCCTTGGGGCAGCGGCGCAGATTCCGGAATTTGCCGCTACTGTGTGGTGAGTTCGTGGAGGTGCCTGTACCGGGCCTGAATCAAACCAATTTTATCCGGGCGAGGCCGTGACAGGCGTCAAGCTGCGGAGTTTAATGAATACTTGTCCTTTGGAGTTGATGCTATGCGTAAGTCTGTTCTGCTGGTTGCTTCCTTTTCCACGATGGCGATGTTGCTCACTGGCTGCCAATCGAGCCTGACCGGTGACTCCTACTCCCGTGACGAAGCGCGTCGCGTGCAGACCGTTCGCATGGGCACCATCGAATCCCTGCGGCCGGTCAAAATCGAAGGCACCAAAACCCCAATCGGCGGCGCGGCTGGCGCCGTCGTGGGCGGTGTCGGCGGTAGCGCCATCGGTGGCGGTCGCGGCAGCATCGTTGCTGCCGTTATCGGCGCAGTCGCCGGTGGCCTGGCAGGTTCTGCAGCCGAAGAAGGCCTGACCCGCACTCAGGGCGTGGAAATCACCGTGCGCGAAGACGACGGCAGCATGCGCGCCTACGTGCAACAGGTTCAGGAAAATGAAGTGTTCCGTGTTGGCGAACGTGTGCGGATTGCTACTGTTGATGGGACGAGCCGCGTTTCGCACTAAGCGGGAATACGGGTAAAAGAAAACCCCGATCAGGTGACTGGTCGGGGTTTTGTTTGTTAAGGATTGTCACTGCGCGGTGCGGGGGCCTATAAAATATTCCAGCCCCTCGGGGAAGTCGATTTCTAATAGTTCTGCAACCTGTAGGATTTGAGCACCTGTCAGTTCCAGTTCTCCAGGCTCTATTTCTTCCAGTTTTTTTGACTCGGTCAATTGAGCCAATGCCTGGTTCATCTCATAGTCTTTGATGGTCAGTTGGAACTGCAATGAATCATCTTGTTTTTCATCAGGGTAAAAACCGGTGATGGATAGATAGCGCATAGTTTTCTCTTCAGTTTCTTGAGGTTTTTCTACCAGGTTTTGCCTTTTTAGTTCGCTCGCCAGTTACGTGATTGAATTCGCCCAAATGCACTCCGAATTTATCGTAAAGCTCTACAGCACCGCTTTTGGAATCCCATTCATATATACGGCCTCTGCGGTCTAGCCATCGGGCTCGTTTTTTACCTCCACCTCGAACTGAAACCTTCGGTTTTACGGGGAGTGCATCAGGGAAGCCTGGGAGGGTTTCTGGATCATCGTAGTACTTATGATCCCCCGGCATGCTCATCACTACATAAACCGGATTTACCCCTGAACCCAGCGGAAACACAAGAATGAAATCCTTGTACTCCGGCGGGTAAACCGGATTCACGATGATGCTATCCGCCGCTTTCGTCGGCGGATAAACCCAAATGTGCGGCGCTTGCGGAGCTGCTTCCAGCGCTGGAATACCAAGGATGTCGGAACCATCCACAGCCGGTGTCCAGATCAGCTCAACACCATCCCCCAGATCCGCCACCTGCTGACTGCCGCGCAAGCTGAACTGCACGACATCAACCATTTCCCAATCACGGTTCTTGCCGGTGTAGAAACCGTATCCCTTGAGACTGCCGTCAGCCTGTTGCTCGACTCTTAGCCGAACACGAGTTCGAGCCTGTTTCAGGGCGCGTAACTGATCTTCGGTATAGAGCGCGCTATCGCCGAGACTCGGCGTCCAGAAGAACGCGACCAGGCCGGCCAATAGGGTGGTTCCAGCAGCACCGAGTGCTGCGGTGGGAACAGCGATAGCCGGGGCGCGAAGAGCCATTCGGCCGATACCAAGCGAAACGGTACTGCCGCTGATGGTTTCAAGATTCAGCAGCCCGGCTTCGTCTGCCTCGCGAGCACCGAGCCAGGCGACTTCTCCGTAGTCCTTGAGGTTGTCGGTGGGCACCATCCCCGAAGGATTCGAGTAATCGATGATGGCGTCGGGAAGCTTGCAGGACTTGGCGAAGACGCAGCCCGCGCGAACGGCTTCGTGCTTTTTCGCGACGACCTCACGACTCCGTTCGAAGGCGTCTTGCCTCGCGAGCATGGCGTCGTAAGCGTTTTGTCGGGCATCCCGCGCGGCCAGTTCGGTGGCCGTCATAAAGCGGTGAGTGACGTGATGACCGTCGCCTGACGGAGGGTTCTTGACCCGGGGAATGTCCTTATTGCCAGCCACTGATCTTCCTTGCGTTCGAACATCGACAGCCCCCAACAAAGGGGCTGTGCGACGTTAACGAACGAGGCTGATCGTGGCTGTAGGACGAGTCTTGAATGACGCTAAGAGTTGTCTCTGTTTATCAGGATTGCAGAGTGGCACTCTTGCGACTCGCCGCCGCCGTCACCGCATAACCAATCAATGCTGCCAGTATCGAACCGGTCAAAATCCCCATCCGGTCCATCCCTGCGTATTCACTGGCACCCGGCACAAACGCCAGGGAGCCGACAAACAGGCTCATGGTGAAGCCAATGCCGCAGAGGATTGCCACGCCCATTACCTGGCCCCAGTTGGCGCCTTGGGGCAGGGCGGCAATGCCGATTTTCACGGCCAGCCAGGTCAGGCCGAAGACGCCGAGGGTTTTGCCCAGCAGCAGACCGACTGCGATGCCCATCGGTACGTGGTGGGTGAAGCTTTCGACGGTCACGCCACTCAGGGACAGGCCGGCGTTGGCGAAGGCGAACAGTGGCAGGATGCCATAGGCCACCCATGGATGCAGGGCATGTTCGAGGGTCAGCAGCGGCGAAGGTTCGGCGTTTTTCGTGCGCAGGGGAATGCAGAAGGCCAGGGTCACACCGGCCAGTGTCGCGTGGACACCGCTCTTGAGCACGCAAACCCAAAGAATCAGGCCGATGATCATGTACGGCCCGAGCTTGACCACCCCGAGCCGGTTCATCGCGATCAGTGCCACGATGCACGTCGCGGCCAGGGACAGAGAAAGGGTCGAGAGCGTACCCGAGTAGAAGATCGCAATGACGATGATTGCGCCGAGGTCGTCAATAATCGCCAACGTCATCAGGAAAAGCTTCAGCGACACCGGTACCCGCTTACCCAGCAGGGCCAGTACGCCGAGGGCGAAGGCGATGTCGGTGGCCATCGGGATGGCCCAGCCACCCAGGGCTGCCGGGTCATCGCGGTTCAGAAACCAGTAGATCAACGCCGGAACCACCATGCCGCCAATCGCCGCCGCGCCGGGCAGGACGATTTGCGACGGTTTCGACAGTTGACCGTCGAGGACTTCGCGCTTCACTTCCAGACCGATCAACAGGAAGAACAGGGCCATCAGGCCGTCGTTGATCCACAGCAGCGCCGGTTTGGCGATTTGCAACGCACCGACCTGCGCCACGACCGGAGTGTCGAGAAAACTGCTGTAAAGCCACGACAGCGGGGAATTGTTGATGATCAACGCCAGGGCAGCAGCGGCGATCAATAACAGTCCGCTGGCAGCTTCCAACTGGAAGAAACGCGTGAAAGTGCTACGCAGAGGCAAGGTCGCTCTCCATCGATGAATTCAAAAGGTGGCACACCCTAACCCGTACCGTTAGTTGTTAAAACAAAAGTTATATTCTTTTTTGTTATATGCCGTTACAACGTGAACGATCAGCAGGGACCTGAGCCTAGCAGTTGTCGGGCGTATTGAACGTCAGCTGTACCTGTGCGTGCTGTAGGTTTTTTCCTAAGCTTGTTAGCTGAGCCTTGCAACAAGGCCGACTCAACGAGAAAACCACCATGAGCGACAACCGACAGTGGGCCCGCGAAGCCATCCGGATCATCGAGGCCGACTTCCAGCGCAGCGCCGACACCCACCTGATTCCCTTGCCGCTGCCGGGTTTTCCGGGCATCGAGTTGTATTTCAAGGATGAGTCCAGTCATCCCACCGGCAGCCTGAAGCACCGCCTGGCGCGCTCGCTGTTTCTGTATGCGCTGTGTAACGGCTGGCTCAAGCCCGGGGCGCCGGTGATTGAAGCGTCCAGCGGTTCGACGGCGATTTCCGAGGCCTACTTCGCCAGTTTGCTGGGCTTGCCGTTCATTGCGGTGATGCCGGCGAGCACGTCCAAAGAGAAAATCGCGCAGATCGCTTTCTACGGCGGCAAGAGTCATTTGGTCGACGATCCGACGCAGATCTACGCCGAATCCGAGCGCCTGGCCCGTGAACACGATGGGCATTTCATCGACCAGTTCACCTATGCCGAGCGCGCTACCGACTGGCGGGCGAACAACAACATCGCCGAGTCGATCTTCCAGCAAATGCGCTTCGAACTGCACCCCGAGCCGAGCTGGCTGATCTCCAGCCCCGGCACCGGCGGTACCACCGCGACGCTGGGCCGTTACGTGCGTTACCGACAACATTGCACCCGCGTGCTCTGCGCCGATGCCGAGCGCTCGGTGTTCTTCGATTACTACCAGACCGGCGACGCCAGCCTGCGCCTGGATTGTGGTTCGCGGATTGAAGGCATTGGCCGGCCTCGGGTCGAAGCGTCGTTCCTGCCCAAAGTGATCGATGCGATGGTCAAAGTGCCGGACGCGTTGTCTCTGGCGGCCATGCATTACCTGGCGCAGCGTTTGGGACGTCGAGTCGGCGGGTCGAGCGGGACCAACCTGATCGGCGCGTTGATGGCGGCCCAGCAGATGGCGGCGGCGGGGGAGTCGGGGTCAATCGTGGCGATTCTGTGTGATGGCGGCGAGCGCTATGCCACCACTTACTACGATCAGGATTGGCTCAAGGGCCAGGGGTATGAGTTGAGCGGTTTGATGGATGCCGTGGCGGCGAGTGTCGAGCGCGGCGAGCCGTTGCCGGCCAGCGTGCTGCGCGCCAATATCTGACACGCTGAAAACCAATGTGGGAGCGAGCCTGCTCGCGATATCGGTAAATCAGTCAACATCTCTGTTGAATGTTAATCCGCTATCGCGAGCAGGCTCGCTCCCACAGGGTATTGCGTTGTTTCAGGCGTCGCGTATCAGGCCTCGAGGCCGAGGATGTCGCGGGCCACGGCTTCTGCAATCCGAATCCCGTCGACACCCGCCGACAGAATCCCGCCCGCATAACCCGCGCCTTCACCCGCCGGGAACAAGCCTTTCACGTTCAGGCTCTGCATCGACTCGTTACGGGTAATCCGCAGTGGCGACGACGTACGGGTCTCGATCCCGGTCAACACCGCGTCGTGCAGCGAGTAACCGCGAATCTGCTTCTCGAACGCCGGCAACGCTTCGCGAATGGCTTCGATGGCGAACGCCGGCAAGGCCAACGCCAGATCACCCAAGGCAACTCCCGGTTTGTAGGACGGCTCGACGCTGCCCAACTCGGTGGACGGCTTGCCGGCAATGAAGTCGCCGACCAGTTGCGCCGGCGCTTCGTAGTTGCTGCCGCCCAACACAAAGGCGTGGGATTCCAGGCGTTCCTGCAACTCGATACCCGCTAGCGGGCCGCCCGGATAATCGACTTCCGGGGTGATCCCGACGACGATCCCGGAGTTGGCGTTGCGCTCGTTACGCGAGTACTGGCTCATGCCGTTGGTGACCACGCGGCCCGGCTCGGACGTCGCCGCCACCACGGTACCGCCCGGGCACATGCAGAAGCTGTAGACCGAACGTCCGTTGCTGGCGTGGTGCACCAGTTTGTAGTCGGCGGCCCCGAGTTTCGGGTGGCCGGCGTACTTGCCCAAGCGTGCGCGGTCGATCAGCGATTGCGGGTGTTCGATGCGGAAACCGACCGAAAACGGCTTGGCTTCCATGAACACACCACGGCCATGCAGCATGCGGAAGGTGTCCCGAGCGCTGTGGCCGAGGGCCAGAATCACGTGTTTCGAGTGAATCTGCTCGCCGCCATTGAGCTCGACGCCGACCAGTTGGCCATCCTCGATCAACACATCGGTCACCCGCTGCTGGAAGCGTACTTCGCCACCCAACGCGCGAATCTGCTCACGCATGTTTTCCACAACACCGGTCAGACGGAACGTACCGATGTGCGGTTTGCTGACGTAGAGGATTTCTTCTGGAGCACCTGCTTTGACGAACTCGTGCAGGACTTTGCGACCGATGAATTTCGGGTCCTTGATCTGGCTGTAAAGCTTGCCGTCAGAGAACGTCCCCGCGCCGCCTTCACCGAATTGCACGTTGGATTCCGGGTTAAGCACGCTTTTACGCCACAGACCCCAAGTGTCCTTGGTGCGCTGACGCACTTCGGTGCCGCGCTCGAGGATGATCGGCTTGAAGCCCATTTGCGCGAGCAGCAGCCCGGCGAAAATCCCGCACGGACCGAAGCCCACGACGACAGGACGTTGCTCAAGATCAGCCGGCGCCTGGCCGACCGCTTTGTAGCTGACATCCGGCGCCACGTTGACGTTACGGTCATCGGCGAACGTGCGCAGCACCGCCGCCTCATCGCGAACGTTGAGGTCGATGGTGTAGATGAAGCACAGCTCGGAGGACTTTTTGCGCGCATCGTAGCTGCGCTTGAACAAGGTGAAATCGAGCAGGTCATCACTGCTGATGCCCAGGCGCTGCACGATGGCAGGACGCAGGTCTTCTTCGGGATGGTCGATCGGCAGCTTGAGTTCGGTGATTCGTAACATGACAGGATCCGGTTCGCGGGGCGCACAACTGCGCCAAGGCGTTTGAAGCCCGCGATTATAAGCCTCAACGAATGATTCCCGTGAGGCTAAAACGATCAGTCGTTACGCGATCCGCCGAAATACCCGCAGCCACGCTGAACCTGGCCGTCGATGCGCAGTTCGGCGCTCATGTGCTGGACACTGCCGGTGCTGCTGTCGACGCAACGTTGCGGCGCGACCCACAGTTCGATGTGCTGGTTATTGGCTTCGGTGCTGAGGTTGAAGCGGCCATCGCCCAGTTGCTCTTCAACGTAGGGTACGGCCAATGGCGGCTGACCGGCGCGCTCGATGACCATGCCTTTGCCGCTGACTTTCACGTTCCACTCAGGCCCATGGCCGGCAGCGCGCAGAATCAGCACTTTGAAATTCGGATCGTTGCATGCAGTGCCCGAGCGCTCGACGCGGTACAGCTGCGCAAGGTCGAGACGGCTGTCGACGACCCGCCCGCGTACGTCAGCAAACAGCTTGCCTTGGTCATCGGCCAGGGTCGCAGCCTCTTGCAGGAGGCTGGTACCACCGGTGTCGTTGACTACATAACTGCGCTGTTCATTGCACGGCTGGAACAACAGCTTGCCGTCGGCCGCCGTCAATTGGCCCTGCATGCGGGTCTGGCCCACGTGGGAGGCACTTTCACGCGGGCCGTCGAGCAACTGGCAAGCGGCAAACAATGGAAGCAGGGCAACAAGGACTAAGGAACGGGCAACACGCATCTTTGAGTCTCCAGACAAGTGCCGCCACGTTACTCAGCCTGACCGTTCATCACAACCCCACTACTTTTGAATTCGATTCGCCCATCACTTGTAGGAGCACGGCTTGCCGGCGATGGCGTCTTCGATATCGCCATCGC
>NZ_JAHBDP010000094.1:0-43501 GCF_019956495.1 Pseudomonas sp. BF-B-26
GGCTTGCTCGCGAAGGCGGTGTGTCAGTCGACATCAATGTTGAATGATTGACCGCATTCGCGAGCAAGCCCGCTCCCACAGGGGATTTGTGGGGTGTCAGTTGCTGGAGAGTCTGTCCCCGCGGGCAAACTTCCAGGTCCGGATGATTTCCAGGCGATCGATGTCCGACAAATCCCCGGTAAACGGTGAAAACGGCGCCGCCAGCCGCACGATGCGCTGTGCCGCCTGATCCAGCAGCGGTTGCCCGGACGACTCCAGTACCAGCACTTCAAAGAGCGAGCCGTCGCGGTTGATCGACACCATCAGGCGCAAATTGCCGTAGATCTGCTTGCGTCGTGCTTCGTCGGGGTAATTCAGGTTGCCGATGCGCTCGACCTTCTTGCGCCACTCGTCCTTATACCAGGCGCCTTTGTCGCGCATGGTCGACGCGGCGCTCAGGCGGTGGATACGCGGCCGCTTGGCATACAACTGTTGTTCGTTGGCCAGTTCCGCTTCCAGGCTGGCGATGTCGGTGGACAGCTGTTCACTGTCAAACGTCGGCGCGGCGACGGCGGGTTTGGTGACGGGTTTGGGTTCTTCGGTTTTGGCCGGGGCCTTTTTCGGCTTGGGCGCGATGGTGGTCACGGCTGCCTTCGGTGCGGCTTCCTTCACTTCAGGCTTGGCCGCCGGCGGTGGCGTGACTTTCTGCACCTTGTTGTCCTGGAAAGGCGCGACCTCGGTGGTCTTGGGAATTGCCTTTTTATCCAGGGTACCGCTGCCTTCCTGATTCTCTTGAGCGAGGAAATCGGCTTTCTCAGGCTTCTTTTCGCTTTTGAAGGTGGCGAGGGTGATTTCCAGGGTTTTGCTGATTTGCTGGGGTTCGACCATCGTAAAACCGACGCCCAACAGCAAGGCCAGGTGAATCAGCGCCGCGAGAAACAGGGTAAAACCGAGGCGATCAGCCGGGCGCACGCCACGATGGGCGAGTTCAGCAGGTAGATCGGACGGGAGCGTCATGACAAAAAAACCAACATCGCGTTTTTCACAGGCCGCGGATGATAACGCAATGTTGGTCGTTTCTTGGCTGTTCTATATCAACGGGCCTTGAGCTTCTGATCGATGGCATCCATCAACAGGCCGCCGATGTCGGTGCCGAACGCGTTATCGATCTCGCGAATGCAGGTCGGGCTGGTGACGTTGATTTCGGTCAGATGCTCGCCGATCACGTCGAGACCGACGAACAGCAGGCCCTTCTCACGCAGGGTCGGGCCGACTTGGGCGGCGATCCAGCGATCTTTCTCGGTCAGCGGTCGGGCTTCGCCACGGCCGCCGGCGGCGAGGTTGCCACGGGTTTCGCCAGCGGCGGGAATCCGCGCCAGGCAGTAATCCACCGGCTCGCCGTCGATCATCAGGATGCGCTTGTCGCCATCGACGATCGCCGGCAGGTAACCCTGGATCATGATCTGCTGTTTGCCATGCAGGGTCAGTGTCTCGAGGATTACCGACAGGTTCGGGTGGCCGGCGGTGTGACGGAAGATCGAAGAACCGCCCATGCCATCCAGCGGCTTGAGGATCACATCGCCATGGTGATCGGCGAATTCACGCAGTACGTCCGGGCGACGGCTGACGATGGTCGGCGGCGTGCACTGCGGGAACAACGTGGCGAACAGCTTTTCGTTGCAGTCGCGCAGGCTTTGCGGCTTGTTGACCACCAGCACGCCAGCGCGTTCGGCTTGCTCCAGCAGGTAAGTGGAGTAGACGAATTCCATGTCGAACGGCGGATCCTTGCGCATCAGGATCACGTCCAGATCGCTCAGCAGCGCGTCGGTCTCGGCTTCGAGCTCGAACCATTTTTCCGGGTTGGCGAAGACTTTCAACGGACGCATCCGCGCCCGCGCTTCGCCTTCGGCCTGGTACAAATCGCCCTGTTCCATATAGAACAGTTCCCAGCCGCGCTTCTGTGCGGCCAGCAACATGGCCAGCGAGCTATCCTTTTTATAGGAAATGCTGGCAATAGGATCCATGACAATCCCGACGCGAACGCTCATGGGTTTTTCCTCGAATTTGGGTGGTCCGATTGGACACGAAAAAGTGGCGTCAGATTGGCGCTCAGTGTGTTCCCGGTCAAGGAAAAACCACCGCGCCGGTCCCCCGATAGATTGCATTTGGAGACTGTGCTAAAAAGGCTGCCATATCGTTCCGGCCCTTAAACATCAAGGGTTTCGAGCCTCCGGTTATCGGAAATGGACAATTTGATTCGCAAAGGCGACGGCAGAGCATTTATGGAACAGCATTCCAGCGCCTTGAAGGTCATGGTGATCGACGATTCGAAGACGATTCGCCGCACCGCCGAAACGCTGTTGAAGAACGTGGGGTGTGAAGTGATCACCGCCATCGACGGTTTCGATGCCCTGGCCAAGATTGCCGACAATCACCCCGGCATCATCTTTGTCGACATCATGATGCCGCGTCTGGATGGTTATCAGACCTGCGCTTTAATCAAGAACAACAGTGCGTTCAAGTCCACGCCAGTGATTATGCTGTCGTCCAAGGACGGGCTGTTCGACAAGGCCAAGGGGCGCATCGTCGGCTCCGACCAGTTTTTGACCAAGCCTTTCAGCAAGGAAGAACTGCTGAACGCGATCCAGGCCCATGTTCCGGGCTTCGCCGCCGTTTTGCCGCAGTAGGACACGCACAGTGACGCTCGGCCAGCGGGCCCGGGGTCGACAAGAATGGGGAAAACCATGGCACGTATTCTGATCGTCGATGATTCGCCGACCGAAATGTACAAACTGACCGGCATGCTGGAAAAGCACGGTCATGAAGTGTTGAAAGCCGAAAACGGCGCCGACGGCGTGGCCCTGGCCCGTCAGGAAAAACCCGACGCCGTTCTGATGGACATCGTCATGCCTGGCCTCAACGGTTTCCAGGCGACCCGTCAGCTGACCAAAGACCCGGAAACCGGGCACATTCCAGTGATCATCATCACCACCAAGGATCAGGAAACCGACAAGGTCTGGGGCACGCGCCAGGGCGCCAAGGACTACCTGACCAAACCGGTCGACGAAGAGACCCTGATCAAGACCCTGAACAACGTGCTGGCCGGTTGATCGTCCGGCCATGACCGAGTCGTTGACGGCTTTCGAACTGCTGCTGCAGATCGACCAGCGTTGTCGTCTGCTGGCGGCGGACTTGCCGTCCCAGCCGACCCGACAAGACAGTTGGAGCGGCATCGGCTTCCGTCTGGGCGAACACTGGTACGTCGCGCCGATGGGCGAGGTCAGCGAAGTGTTGCACGAGCCTCGGTTCACCCAACTGCCAGGGGTCAGACCCTGGGTCAAGGGCGTGGCCAACCTGCGCGGGCGTCTGTTGCCGATCATCGATTTGTGCGGCTTCTTCGGGCATGAGCTGTCAGCTGTGCGCAAGCAGCGCCGGGTATTGGTGGTGGAGCATAACGACGTGTTTGCCGGGTTGATGGTCGATGAAGTCGTCGGCCTCCAGCACTTTGCCCAGGACAGCCTTGAGGCGGTAGATACCTTGAGCGGCCCGATTGCACCGTTCATCAAAGGCCGGTTTCAGCGTGAGCAGACCTGGCAGGTGTTCAGCCCGTTTGCGTTGGTGCAGTCCCAAAGCTTTATGCACGTAGCGCTGTAACCGCAATGACGCAGATCCAATGTGGGAGCGGGCTTGCTCGCGAAGGCGGCGGGTCAGTCAGCATCAATGTTGAATGAATGACCGCATTCGCGAGCAAGCCCGCTCCCACAGGGGATCTATGGCGGGTTCTAAAGGTGCGATAACAGGCGAGGACCGATGATAAAAGCAAAAACAGGCAAGCCAGAAGGGTCGCGCAGCCGGTCACAGATCATCGCGCTGTTCATCGCGCTGATCGTCTTCATCATGCTGCTGTTCGCCAACTTCGCGTACCTCAACACCCAGGCCACGTACGACAAACAGTACATCGGCCACGCTGGTGAGCTGCGCGTGCTGTCCCAGCGCATTGCCAAGAACGCCACCGAAGCGGCGGCCGGCAAGGCGGCGGCGTTCAAGCTGCTGAGCGATGCGCGCAATGATTTTGCCCAACGCTGGGGCTATCTGAAGAAAGGCGACCCCGCCACCGGCCTGCCGCCGGCGCCGTCCACCGTGCGCCCGGAAATGCGCGCCGTGCAACTGGACTGGGAACGCTTGCTGAAAAACACCGACGCGATCCTCTCCAGCGAACAGACCGTGCTGTCGCTGCATCAAGTCGCCGCGACCCTGGCCGAAACCGTGCCGCAGTTGCAGGTCGAGTACGAAAAAGTCGTCGAAACGCTTCTCCAGCGCGGCGCCCCGGCTGCGCAGGTGGCCATGGCCCAACGCCAGTCGCTGTTGGCTGAGCGGATTCTCGGTGCAGTGAACACCGTGCTGTCCGGTGATGAAAATTCGCAGCAGGCCGCCGACGCCTTCGGTCGCGATGCGGCGCGATTCGGCCAGGTGCTCAACGGCATGCTTCAGGGCAATCCGTCACTGAAAATCAGCCAGGTTGAAGACCGCGATGCTCGCGCGCGGTTGATCGAGATTTCCGAGCTGTTCGAATTCGTCTCGGGTTCGGTGGATGAAATCCTCGAAACCTCGCCGGAGCTGTTCAAGGTCCGTGAATCGGCGACCAATATTTTCACGCTGTCGCAGACCCTGCTCGAGGAAGCCTCGCACCTGGCCGGCGGTTTCGAAAACCTGGCCGGCGGGCGCAACACCGACACCATTGGCGGCTACGTGCTGGGCCTGTTGGCGCTGATGTCGATCATCCTCATTGGTCTGGTGATGGTCCGTGAAACCAACCGTCAGTTGCGCGAAACGGCCGAGAAGAACGAGCGTAACCAGAACGCGATCATGCGTCTGCTCGACGAGATCGAAGACCTGGCGGACGGCGACCTGACCGTGACCGCCTCGGTGACCGAAGACTTCACCGGGACCATCGCCGACTCGATCAACTACTCCGTGGACCAATTGCGCGATCTGGTGGCGACCATCAACCTTACCGCTGGCCAAGTCGCTGCCGCCGTGCAGGAAACCCAGGCCACCGCCATGCACCTGGCCCAGGCTTCGGAGCATCAGGCGCAGCAGATTGCCGAAGCCTCCACCGCGATCAACGACATGGCTGAGTCCATCGATCAGGTCTCGGCCAACGCCGCTGAGTCCTCGGCGGTGGCCGAGCGTTCGGTGGAAATCGCCAACAAGGGCAACGAGGTGGTGCACAACACCATCCACGGCATGGACAATATTCGCGAGCAGATTCAAGACACCGCCAAGCGTATCAAACGCCTCGGCGAGTCTTCTCAGGAAATCGGCGACATTGTCAGCCTGATCGATGACATTGCCGACCAGACCAACATCCTTGCGCTCAACGCAGCGATCCAGGCTTCCATGGCCGGTGATGCCGGGCGCGGTTTTGCGGTGGTCGCCGATGAAGTCCAGCGGCTGGCCGAGCGCTCGTCCGCCGCGACCCGGCAGATCGAAACCCTGGTGCGGGCGATTCAGACCGACACCAACGAAGCGGTGATTTCCATGGAACAGACCACCACCGAAGTGGTGCGTGGCGCGCGTCTGGCGCAGGATGCCGGAGTGGCCCTGGAAGAAATCGAAGGCGTGTCGAAGACCCTCGCCGCGTTGATCCAGAGTATTTCCAACGCCGCGCAGCAACAGACGTCCTCGGCCGGTCAGATTTCCCTGACGATGAACGTGATCCAGCAGATCACCACGCAGACCTCGTCCGGCTCCACCGCCACCGCCGAGAGCATTGGCAACCTGGCGAAAATGGCCAGCCAGCTGCGGCGTTCGGTGTCCGGTTTCACCTTGCCGGCCGCCAAGGCTGAGGCTGCAGATAAAGTGTGAAACGCCTGCGAGCGAATGCATTTTTTGAGTAGAGCAGTGATTTGGAGTGGTTATGGGTGATCGGCACGACTATGTGGCCCTCGAGTGGGTCAAAGGCGAGATTGCCGAAACGCTGAAAGTGGCTCACCAGGCGATTGAAACGTTGCTTGATGACCCGCAGGCGACGCACGCCCTCAGCGAATGCCTGGCGTGCATCCATCAGGTTCACGGCAGTTTGCAGATGGTCGAATTCTACGGCGCGGCGCTGCTCGCCGAAGAGATGGAACATCTGACCAGCGCCTTGCAACAGAACCGCGTCAGTCATCGCGATGAGACGCTCCACCTGTTGCTGCAAGCCCTTGGGCAGCTGCCGATTTACCTCGACCGGGTGCAAGGTGCGCGCCGCGACCTGCCGCTGGTGGTGTTGCCACTGATCAACGATCTGCGCAGCGCCCGTGGCGAAAGCCTGTTGTCGGAAACCAGCCTGTTCAGCCCGCAACTGCCGGACCTGCCGCCCCTGGACGAAAAAGCGCTGGCGCTGCTGGAGCCGGCGGATTTACCGAACATGCTGCGCAAGTGGCGGCAAATGTTGCAGATGGCCCTGGTCGGGTTACTGCGTGAACAGGACGGCGAAACCAATCTCGGTTACCTGACCAAGGTTTTTGCGCGCCTCGAAGGGCTGTGCGGCAACGCGCCCTTGAGCCCGTTGTGGCAAGTCGCCTCGGCGCTGGTCGAAGGCATGCGCGACGGCTCGATTGCCAACAGTCCGGCGTTGCGCAGCCTGTTCAAGGAGGCCGACAAAGAACTCAAGCGCCTGCTCGAACAGGGCATGCCGGGCATCAATCAGCCGGCGCCGCTAGAGTTACTCAAGAGTTTGCTGTTCTACATTGCCAAGGCCGAACATCCCACCGGGCAGATGCTGACCATGAAAGATCGCTACGGACTGGACGACGCGCTGCCTGACAGCGCAATGGTCGACGAAGAACGCGCACGGCTGGCCGGTCCCGACCGCGATGCCATGCGCTCGGTGTTGGCCGCTTTGTGTGAAGAGCTGGTGCGGGTCAAGGAACGCCTTGACCTGTTCGTGCGCAGCGACCGCCAACACACCTCGGACCTCGAAAGCCTGCTGGCACCCTTGCGGCAAATCGCCGACACCCTGGCGGTGCTCGGTTTCGGCCAGCCACGCAAGGTCATCATCGATCAGCTGGCGGTGGTGCTGAGCCTCGCCCAGGGCCAGCGTGAGCCCAACGACGCGATCCTGATGGACGTCGCCGGTGCCTTGCTCTACGTCGAAGCGACGCTGGCCGGCATGGTCGGCACCGTCGAGCCGGAAAGCCAGGAAGACAGCCGCCTGCCGACCACCGACCTGACCCAGATCCATCAGATCGTGATCAAGGAAGCGCGCATCTGCCTGCAACAGGCCAAGGACATGATCGTCGACTACATCGACGCCGACTGGGACCGCCAGCACTTGCAGCCACTGCCGGCCTTGCTGACCCAGGTGCGCGGTGCGCTGGCGATGATTCCGTTGAGCCGTGCGGCGAGCCTGATCGAAACGTGCAACCACTTCATCCGCGAGCACCTGCTGCTGGATCCGGATCACCCCGGCTGGCAGGAGCTGGACAGCCTGGCCGACGTCATCACCAGCATCGAGTATTACCTGGAGCGCCTCAGCGACGACCCCGAAGCGCCGAGCGAACAGTTGCTCGACGTTGCGGAAAAAAGCCTGGCTTCACTCGGCTTTTTCCCCAGCGAGCAGCAGGTGCCGGTGCTTGACGATGTGCTCAGCCCGAGTGAAGCGCAGGTCATGCAGGATCTGCAGGAACTGGACGACCCTGAGACCGTCAAGTCACTGGCCGATGTATTGGCCAGCCCTGTGTCCTCCGTCAATCCGCCCGCCCTGACGATTCCGGGAAGTCTGTTGCCGCCGCCCACCGGTGAAGAGCCGGTGGACGATGAACTGCGGGAAGTGTTCCTCGAAGAAACCGATGAAGTGCTGGAAATCCTCAGGGAGTACCTGCCGCGCTGGACGGCAAACCCCGACGATAAACCTGCCTTGAGTGAATTGCGCCGGGCATTCCACACCTTGAAAGGCAGTGGCCGAATGGTCCGCGCGTTGGTGTTGGGTGAACTGGCCTGGGCGGTGGAAAACCTGCTCAACCGCGTGCTGGAACGCAGCGTTGCGCCGGGGCCGGCGGTGCAACAACTGCTGGGCGATGCAGTGAATCTGCTGCCGGAACTGGTGGCCGAGTTTGCCAGCCATGCTCAGCGCCAGCGCAACGACGTTGACCAATTGGCTGCTCGCGCCCATGCCCTCGCCAAGGGCGATACGCCTGTCAGCGATGAAGATACCCAGGATGTGGCGGCCCTCGATCCGCTGTTGCTGGAGATCTTCCGCAAGGAAGCCGAGACCCATCTCGCCAGCCTCAACCGTTTCCTCGATAAAGCCGCCGAGCACGTGCCATTGCAGGCCAGTGACGAGTTGCAGCGGGCGCTGCACACCCTCAAGGGCAGTGCCTACATGGCGGGCGTATTGCCGATCGCCGAGCTGGCAAAACCGCTGGATCATCTGACCCGGGAGTACAAGGCGCACCTGCTCGCCCTCGACCTGGACGAAGTCGAACTGCTGCTCGAAGCCGAAGGACTGTTCCGTCTCGGCTTGCGACAGCTCAAGACTGATCCGCTGGCGGAGATTCCCGGCGCCCGCTCATTGATCAAACGAACCCAGGCGTTGCTGGCCGAGCGGCTGGAAGCGCTACTGAGTGCACCGAATTCCGGGTTGCGCATCAAGCGTGATCCGCAACTGATCAACAACTTCCTCGCCCAAGGCATGGACATCCTGCTGGACGCCGAGAGCCTGTTGCGGCGCTGGCAGCAACATCCCGGCGAGCGTCAGGAACTCAGCGCATTGCTGGATGAATTGACCACCCTCGGCGAAGGCGCGCACCTGGCGGATCTGCATCCGGTGGATGAACTCTGCGAAGCCTTGCTCGACCTCTACGGTGCGGTGGAAGAAAGCAGCCTGGCGGTCAGCGAGGCGTTTTTTCATGAGGCACAAAGTGCCCATGAAGCGCTGATCAACATGCTCGACGAACTGGCCGCCGGCCAGGAAGTCAGCCCGCAACCGGAACGCATTCGGGCCTTGCGCAGGTTGCTCGATGAGAGCCTGGATCCGTCGGCGATGGGGCTGATTCGCAGCGATGGCAGCCGCACCCTGAGCATCCGGGAACTGGGCGACGCCACCGCCGAACTTGAAAACACACTACCCCCTGTGGGAGCGAGCCTGCTCGCGATGGACGTCAACGATGACGCATCATTGCAGGATAAACGCGGCGCCTATGAATCCATCGCGAGCAGGCTCGCTCCCACAAAGGATCATGAGCTGGACGATGAGATCGTTTCGATCTTCCTCGAAGAGGCGGTGGATATCCTCGAAAGCGCCGGTCAGGCCTTGCAGCGCTGGCTGAGCGACCCGGACAACGCTGCGCCGTTGTTGTCGTTGCAGCGAGATTTGCACACCCTCAAGGGGGGGGCGCGGATGGCCGAGGTCGAGCCGGTCGGTGAACTGGCCCATGAACTGGAAAACCTTTACGAAGGTCTGGTGGACCGCCGTTACGCCTACAGCGAAGCCTTGGCGCACCTGCTGCAACACAGTCATGACCGGCTCGCGCAGCTGCTTGAACAGTTGCAGAACCAGCGGCCCTTGGGTGATCCGGGTGAGGTGATCGAGGCCATTCGCGAGTTTCGCCAGGGCAACGCCAGCGCTGTTGAAACGGTCGAGCCGGCACGGACCGAGGATTCACCGGGCCATGATCCCGAGCTGCTGGAGATCTTCCTCGAGGAAGGTTTCGACATCATCGAAAACTCCGGCGCGGCGCTGGTGCGCTGGCAGGCCGAGCCGTCGAATCGTCAGGAAGTGGAAACCCTGCTGCGTGATTTGCACACCCTCAAGGGGGGCGCGCGGATGGTGGAAATCGCGCCGATCGGCGACCTCGCCCACGAGCTGGAATTCCTCTACGAAGGCCTGTCCGCCGGCGTGTTGCAACCCACCGCCGCGTTGTTCGGCTTGCTGCAAAGCAGCCACGACCGACTGGCGCAGATGCTCGACGCGACCCGTGCCGGTCAGCCTTTGCCGCCCGCCGATCAACTGATCGATGAGATCAAGAATTTCAGTCATCCGGCGGTGCCCGAAACACCGGCACCGGTCCTGGTGCCTGCAACGCCGAAAATCGAGACGCCGGCACCGCAACCCGATGCCGGCGCGGACATGGTCAAGGTCTCGGCAGAACTGCTCGACGATCTGGTCAACCTGGCCGGCGAAACCTCGATTTTTCGTGGCCGGATTGAACAACAGGTCAACGATGCGCGCGTGACCCTGAGCGAGATGGAAACCACCATTGAGCGTATGCGCGACCAGTTGCGTCGTCTCGATACTGAAACCCAGGGGCGGATTCTCAGCCGTCAGCAAGTCGACGCCGAACGCCTGGGCTACGAAGAATTCGATCCGCTGGAAATGGACCGCCACTCGCAGTTGCAGCAACTGTCGCGGGCGCTGTTCGAATCCGCCTCCGACCTGCTCGACCTCAAGGAAACCCTCGACCGACGCAACCAGGACGCGGAAAACCTGCTGCAACAGCAGGGCCGCATCAACACCGAATTGCAGGAAGGCCTGATGCGCACGCGCATGGTGCCGTTCGAGCGGATGCTGCCACGCTTGAAGCGGATCGTCCGCCAGGTCTCCAGCGAACTGGGCAAGGACGTGGACTTCATCGTCGGCAATGCCGAAGGCGAGATGGACCGCAACGTCCTCGAACGCATGGCCGCGCCGTTGGAACACATGCTGCGCAACGCCGTGGATCATGGCCTGGAATCCGCCGAGGTGCGTATCGCCGCGGGTAAACCGGCTCAGGGCCGTATCACCCTCGACCTGTCGCGAGAGGGCGGCGACATCATTTTCGACATCCGCGACGACGGTGCCGGCGTGCCGCTGGACGCGGTGCGGAATAAGGCGATCAAACGCGGGTTGCTGGCCCCGGACAACGACATCAGCGACCGCGATGTCCTGCAATTCATCCTGCAACCAGGGTTCTCCACCGCCGAGAAAATCACCCAGATTTCCGGACGCGGCGTCGGCATGGACGTGGTGCATGAAGAGGTCCGGCAGCTCGGCGGCAGCATGAGCATCGACTCTGTGCCGGGGCAGGGCGTGCACTTTCGCATTCGCCTGCCGTTTACCGTGTCGGTCAACCGGGCGCTGATGGTGCAGTGTTTTGATGATCAGTACGCGATCCCGCTGAACACCATCGACGGCATCGTTCGCGTGCTGCCCAACGAACTTGAAGGGCATTACCGGCTCGATCCGCCGACCTACCAATACGCCGGACAAGACTATGAACTGTGCTACCTCGGCGAACTGCTGAAAACCAGCCATCGCCCGAAACTGCTGGGCCAGAGCCTGCCGTTGCCGGTGTTGCTGGTGCAGTGCAACGAGCGGCACATCGCGGTGCAAGTCGACTCCATGGCCGGCACTCGCGAGATCGTGGTCAAAAGCCTCGGCCCGCAATTTGCGGCGGTGCAGGGTTTATCCGGGGCGACGATTCTCGGCGATGGGCGGGTGGTGCTGATTCTTGATTTGCTGGCGCCGATCCGCGCGATGCAGGCCCGTTTGCCGCAACAGCCAGTGACTCAGGACGCGGAGGTCGAGCCGCATAAACCGCTGCTGGTGCTGGTGGTCGATGACTCGGTCACCGTGCGCAAGGTCACCAGCCGTCTGCTGGAACGCCACGGCATGAACGTGCTGACCGCCAAGGACGGTGTCGACGCCATGCTGCTGCTTGAAGACCACATGCCTGACCTGATGCTGCTGGACATCGAAATGCCGCGCATGGACGGTTTTGAAGTCGCGACCCAGGTCCGCGCCGACGAACGTCTGCAGCACCTGCCGATCATCATGATCACCTCCCGCACCGGGCAAAAACACCGCGACCGCGCCATGGCCATCGGCGTCAACGACTACCTTGGCAAGCCATACCAGGAATCGGTGCTGCTCGACAGCATCCACCTGTGGAGCAAAACCCATGCTTGAGCACCGCACCAGCAACCTCACCGGCCTGCTGCTGCCCTTGGCTGACCGCAACCTGATCTTGCCCAACGTCGCTGTGGCGGAGCTTATCGATTACCAACCCAGCGCCTTCGACCTCGACACACCGCCGTGGTACCTGGGGTTGGTGAAGTGGCGGGATCGACAGATTCCGTTGATCAGTTTCGAGTCGGCCTGTGGGCAGAAAATCGTCATCGGTGAGCGGGCGCGGATTGTCATCCTCAACGCGCTCGGTGGGCGGCCCGATCTGAAATTCATCGCCTTGCTGGTGCAGGGGATTCCGCGGTCTTACAAGCTTGATAGTCAGTTGAGCTATGTGGATGTGCCGTTGTGCTCGCTGGAACAGGCGGCGGTGCAGGTGGGGGAACAAGTGGCCAAGGTGCCGAATTTGCTGGCGTTGGAGGCGTTGCTGGTGAATGCCGGGTTGACCTGACTGGCCCCTTCGCGGGCAAGCCCGCTCCCACATTGGATCTGCGTCGTACACAAACCCCCTGTGGGAGCGGGCTTGCCCGCGAAGGCGGCCTTCAATTCACCACAGCCCTGACTGCTAAGCGCTGGCCTGAGCCTTCAGTTGAGATTCCTCATGATGATCCAGCGCCCGCTCCACCAACAACTGCACCCCCTCCGCCATGCGGCTGAGCGCCAAGGCTACAGAGCGGCGTGAGCCTTCCACATCGTCCGCCAGATCGGCCGCAATGGCGCTGATGGACAGCAGGTCTTCGGAGGCATTGGTCAGAAGGGCTTCGGTGTCGATATCGGGGGAGACGGTGAAGAGGTGATGTTTGCGGCGCTTGCCCGGTTTTTCAGGGGGTGGGAAATAGTAGGAAAAGACGCGGTCGGCGGCTTCCTTGAGTTTTTCGGCTTCGAGGGAGGCTTCGGAACCGGTGTCGGTTTCCGGGGGATTGGGAGTTGGCTTGAACATAGTGAAGCTCCATTTAATGAGTTTCAGCTGCTCCATCGGGTTCCAATCGAAGGGGGGGCAGCTGTACGCGGGTTGGAACCCGGGCAAACGGACAAAACCCGACAGACACTAAGGTCTCCCGCGCACAGCCGCCATAACGGAGTGCACACATTAAAGGTGCGCAAGCATACGTTATGAAAGGCGCTATTGCCTCGTTAACACCACGGGGTTCCAATCCCGGTCGCTGAGGTTGGCAGCGACACACAAACGATAAAGACCAACGCAAAACCGCACCAGTCAGCGGGTTCCGGCATTGCTGTAGGCAGCGACGCCAGACTGCGTAGCCTCACACCACTCATGCGGACAAACTTTTAAACACAAAACCCAAGCTGTCGGACCTTCCTACAAACCTCCAATCCACAAAGGTTTCTGCTCTAGGTTGAAGATTCCCAAAAAGGGACCTATCGTTCCCTTTTTGGGACTTATCGGTCGTTGCCGTGAAAAACCTGTCATTGAGCGAAGCCTTGTTCACCACCACCCAGCAAAAAGTGCTGGGCCTATTGTTCGGTAAACCCGACCGAAGTTTTTACGCCAACGAGATCGCCCGCTGGGCTCAAGTGGGTAAAGGCAGCCTCATGCGCGAGCTGGATCGGTTGCAGCGGGCAGGCGTGCTGACCATGACCCGTCAGGGCAACCAGACCCACTATCAAGCCAATCCCGACTGCCCGATTTATGCCGAACTGCTGGGCATTGCCCGTAAAACCTTTGGTATTGCCGAGCCTTTGCGTCAGGCGCTCCAACCCTTTGCCGAACAGATCACCTGGGCATTTGTGTACGGCTCGATCGCCAAGGATCAGGCAAACGCATCCAGTGACATTGATCTCATGCTGATCGGCGAGGGCCTGCACTACGGTGAAGTGATGGAGCGGCTCATGCCGATGGAAGAGCAACTGGGCCGCCCCCTCAACCCGACGCTCTACACCCCCGACGACTGGGCCGCGAAACTGGCGGCTGAAAATAGTTTTGTCGTGCGGGTAGCGCAGCAGGACAAGATCAATCTGATGGGGGGAAACCCTTTGGAGTCCAAGGATGGGCAGCAACGAGAACCTGGAGAATCTGTTACGTAGCGGTGGACTGAAAGCTGAGCCGCCGGATCGCAAGGAATGCGAAGGATTGATGCGTTCAGCTGTGGATCGATTGAAAGACGCGCAAACGTCTTCGCTTTCCTTCGCGAGTCGTTTCGACCTGGCTTACAACGCTGCCCATGCCCTTGCACTGACGGCTCTTCGCTTGTGCGGCTACCGTTCAGACAAGCGATATCTGGTGTTTCAGTGCCTGGTTCATACCGCTGATATTGGCAAAGTACAGGTTCGGCTATTCGCCCTGTGTCATGAGCGACGAAACCTGGCGGAGTACGAAGGCTATATGGATGAAGATCCGGCGTTGTTGGCGCAGCTATTGGAAAGTGCCGAGCAGTTGCAGATTCGTGTGCAGCAGCAGATGACCGGACTGTAATGCTCCGTCATTGAAAACTGCGGGGATTGTTCCGGCCTCTTCGCGAGCAAGCCCGCTCCCACAGTGTCCGTGTCGTGCTCAAGTCCTGAGTCGTCCACAATACCGGTGGGAGCGGGCTTGCTCGCGAAGGCGTCAGCGCGGGCAACGAATCCCGCCCGTCAACCATTACCCTGACCGTAACAATCCAACACTCCGCTTGATTGATGCCCCCACTCAACGCTCCTAAGGTGACTCCCACGACAGCGAACCCGTGGAGTGGTCATGACAACAACAATATCCCCCGACTCGCGATGGACGCGGCGGCGCAGCGAAAAGCAGCGGCGTCTCGAGCTGGTACGGGGTCTCGCCGACGGTGTGGTCCTGCCCACCGACAAAATCGTTGCGGCGCTGGAGGCTTTGATCCTGCCCGGCGACCGTGTGGTGCTGGAGGGCAATAACCAGAAGCAGGCTGATTTCCTGTCCCGCTCCCTGGCCAAGGCTGATCCCGCGAAGCTGCATGATCTGCACATGATCATGCCCAGCGTCGGACGTTCCGAGCACCTGGACCTGTTCGAACGCGGTATCGCCCGCAAGCTCGACTTCTCTTTCGCCGGCACCCAGAGCCTGCGCATCAGCCAGTTGCTGGAAGACGGCCTGCTGGAAATCGGTGCGATCCACACCTACATCGAGCTCTATGCGCGACTGGTGGTCGACCTGATTCCCAACGTCGTGCTCTCGGCCGGTTTCATGGCCGACCGCGCCGGCAACATCTACACAGGCCCAAGCACCGAAGACACCCCCGCATTGATCGAACCGGCTGCTTTCAGCGACGGCATCGTCATCGTTCAGGTCAATCAACTGGTGGACGATGTCAGCGACTTGCCTCGCGTCGACATCCCTGCCTCCTGGGTCGATTTCGTGGTGGTGGCCGACAAGCCGTTCTACATCGAACCACTGTTCACCCGCGACCCGCGCCACATCAAGCCTGTGCATGTGTTGATGGCGATGATGGCGATCCGCGGGATCTACGAAAAACACAACGTCCAGTCCTTGAATCACGGCATCGGTTTCAACACCGCCGCCATCGAACTGATCCTGCCGACCTACGGCGAATCCCTCGGCCTGAAGGGCAAGATCTGCCGCAACTGGACCCTCAATCCGCACCCAACCCTGATCCCGGCCATCGAAAGTGGTTGGGTCGAAAGCGTGCATTGCTTCGGCACCGAATTGGGCATGGAAAACTACATCGCCGCCCGGCCCGACGTGTTCTTTACCGGGCGCGACGGCTCCCTGCGTTCCAACCGGATGTTCTGCCAACTGGCCGGGCAATACGCGGTGGACCTGTTCATCGGCGCCACCCTGCAAGTCGACGGCGACGGTCATTCCTCCACTGTGACGCGCGGCCGCCTGGCCGGTTTCGGTGGTGCGCCGAACATGGGCCATGACCCGCGCGGTCGTCGTCACGGCACACCGGCCTGGCTCGACATGCGCCATGACGATGCGCCCGAAGCGCTGCTCGAACGCGGCAAAAAACTCGTGGTGCAAATGGTCGAGACTTTCCAGGAGGGCGGCAAACCGACCTTCGTCGAAACCCTCGACGCCGTGGAAGTGGCGAAGAAAAGCGGCATGCCGCTGGCACCGATCATGATCTACGGCGACGACGTCACCCACCTGCTGACCGAAGAAGGCATCGCCTATTTGTACAAGGCGCGTTCGCTGGAAGAACGTCAGGCGATGATCGCGGCCGTGGCCGGGGTCACCGTCATCGGCCTGCGCCACAACCCGAAAGACACCGCGCGTATGCGCCGCGAAGGCCTGATTGCCTTGCCCGAGGACCTCGGCATCCGCCGCACCGACGCCACCCGCGAATTGCTCGCCGCCAAAAGCGTGGCCGATCTGGTCGAGTGGTCCGGTGGCCTCTACAACCCGCCCGCCAAGTTCAGGAGCTGGTAATGCACGCATTCAACCTGCAACCGAAAACCCTGTCCCTGGCTGAGCGGCTGGCGGATCTGGCTGTGGATGCGCTGATCGACGAAGCGGACCTGTCGCCGAAACCGGCGCTGGTCGACCGTCGCGGTAATGGCGCGCACACCGATTTGCACCTCGGGCTGATGCACGCTTCGGCGCTGTCCCTGTGGCCTGCGTTCAAGGAAATGGCAGAGGCCGCCATCGCGTTCGGCGAAGTCGGTCTGCCGCTGCGCGAAGCGATTGGCCTGATCGGTCGTGAGGGCGAGGAAGTGATGCTCGCCACCACGGGCGGCGTGAACACCCATCGCGGGGCGATTTGGGCGTTGGGTCTGTTGGTCGCGTCGGCTGCACTGGAGCCCGAATCCACGGCTGCAGGCTCGATCACTTTGCGCGCCGCACGTCTGGCCTTGCTCGACGACCGTTACGCGCCGCGTCCTCTGAGCCACGGCGCGCAAGTCGCCCAGCGTTATGGCGCACGCGGTGCCCGTGAAGAAGCGCAGCTCGGTTTTCCGGCTGTGATTCAACGGGCGCTGCCGCAACTCAAACGCAGCCGCGCCGCCGGTCATGGCGAGCAGAGCGCCCGGCTCGATGCCTTGCTGGCGATCATGACGAATCTGGCCGACACCTGCGTGCTCTACCGTGCCGGCGAACAAGGCCTGCAGACCATGCAACTGGGCGCCCAGGCCGTGCTCGATGCGGGCGGCAGTGCCAGCCTCGCCGGCCGCCGTCGTTTGCATGACTTGGATGAACAACTGATCGCGTTGAACGCCTCGCCTGGCGGCGCTGCTGACTTGCTCGCCGCTTGCTTGTTCATCGACCGCATCGAATCCGGAGCTTTCTGATGGAAACCCTATCTTTTGAATTCCCCGCCGGGCAGCCGCCACGCGGCCGCACGCTGGTGGGCTGTGTCGGCTCGGGCGATCTGGAAGTGCTGATCGAACCCGGCCAGGCCGGCAAACTGACGATCAAGGTGCAGACCTCGGTCAACGGCGCCGAACAACGCTGGCAGCATCTGTTTGCGCGGATGTTCGACGGTCAGACACCGCCGGCAATGGCCATCGATATCCACGATTTCGGCGCGACGCCGGGTGTGGTGCGCTTGCGTCTGGAACAAGGCTTTGAGGAGATCGGCCATGACTGATCTCCTACGCAAACATAGCTTCGTCGAACTCGGCGCCCGACAACGAGCGAAAGCCTTGCTCGACGCCGGCACCTTCCGCGAATTGCTCGACCCGTTTCAACGCGTCATGTCGCCCTGGTTGTTGCGCCAGGGCGTGGTGCCGCAAGCAGATGACGGCGTGGTGATCGCCAAGGGCAGCATCGGCGGTTTGCCGGTGGTGATTGCCGCGATTGAAGGCGCATTCCAGGGCGGCAGCCTCGGTGAAGTCGGTGGGGCGAAGATTGCCGGTGCGCTGGAACTCGCCGCCGAAGACAACCGCAATGGCATTGCGACCCGCGCCGTATTGCTGCTGGAAACCGGTGGCGTGCGTTTACAGGAGGCCAACCTCGGGCTGGCGGCGATTGCCGATATTCATGCGGCGATTGTCGATCTGCGCCAATACCAGCCTGTTGTGGGTGTGGTGGCCGGCAGCGTCGGTTGCTTTGGCGGGATGTCGATTGCCGCCGGGTTGTGCAGTTATCTGCTGGTGACTCAGGAAGCGCGGCTTGGCCTGAACGGCCCGCAAGTGATCGAACAGGAAGCGGGGCTTGAGGAATACGACTCCCGTGATCGTCCTTTCATCTGGAGCCTGACCGGTGGCGAGCAACGTTTTGCCAGTGGTTTGGTGGATCGCTTTGTCGCAGACGACGTGGCGCAGGTTCAGCAGCAGGTCAGTGAATTGCTCAAGCAAGGTTTGCCGGAACAGCAACGCAGCCGTCAGGCCGAATGGTTCCTGCAACGACTGGCTCGTCTGGACGCCGAGCCGCAAATCGAGCCGTCGACGGTTCGCGATCTGTATCAAGGAGAGCGCTCATGAGTTCGTATTCCCTGAGAGGTTTGAACTGGTTCAACGCCTTGAGTGCGGGCGCCAAACCGGTTGATGGTTTGCCCGCTTCATTGAAGGTTGCCGACGGTGTGTTGGGTGACCAACCCGTTCGCTTTATCGCGGTGGTGGCTGATCCCGACAACCGTTTCGTCCGCGCCCGCAATGGCGAGGTCGGTCTGCTGGAAGGTTGGGGACTGGCCAAAGCTGTGGATGACGTCATCGCAGCGGATCTGGATAAATCGCAGAAACGCGCCTTGATCGCCATTGTCGATGTGCCGAGTCAGGCCTACGGTCGGCGCGAAGAAGCGCTCGGCATTCATCAGGCCTTGGCCGGTGCCGCGGACAGTTATGCCCGCGCCCGACTGGCCGGTCATGCCGTGATCGGTTTGCTGGTGGGCAAGGCGATGTCCGGGGCGTTTCTGGCGCATGGGTATCAGGCCAATCGGCTGATCGCCCTGCGCGATCCGGGCGTGATGGTTCATGCGATGGGCAAGGCTTCGGCGGCGCGGGTGACGTTGCGCAGCGTCGAAGAACTCGAAGCACTGGCCGCCAGCGTGCCGCCGATGGCGTACGACATCGACAGTTACGCGAGCCTTGGACTGCTCTGGGAAACCTTGTCGGTGGAACAGATCGAGCAGCCGACGGCGGCGGATCTGACGCGGGTGGCTGAATGCCTGAATCAGGCGATTGGCGATGTCGCTACCAGTGGCCGAGACCTGAGCGGCCGCTTGGGCGCGAGCAACCGTGCGGCGTCGAGCCAGGTGCGCCAATTGCTGAGAGCGCAGTGGTGAACACGCTTCTGGCCCACGACCTGCTCTGGGGGATGACCCCGAAGCAGTTGCCTGCGGATGCACCTTCGTGGGTGATCGAGTCGATCAGTGCGGGTCAACCGGTGGTGGTTCGGCGTGCGTTGAGCGCGGCGGATCACATCGCGGTCGGCGTGCGTGGACGTTTGCGTGAGCAGCGTTATGCAACGGTGATGTCGGTCGATGCAATCCAGCGTCAAGTCCGGCCGGAAGCGCTTTGTCATGTCGCGATTGATCGGGATTTACCGGCAGTGCGCGCCCTCAATCAACTGCGGCCGATGCTCGATTCCTGTGAGTGGGTGTGGGGTGTCAGTGGCAGCGCCGGGTTTGAATTGGCCAGCGGTTTTCAGGCGTTGCACGAGGGCAGCGATCTCGACTTGATCCTGCGTACACCGCAGCCGTTGGATCGTGTGCAGGCGCAGGCACTGGTGAAGCTTCTCGATGTTGCTGTCTGCCCGGTGGACATGCAGTTGCAGACTCCATTCGGTGCAGTCGCCTTGCGTGAATGGGCCGGCTCTGCACGTCGGGTTTTGCTGAAAAATGCGAGTCAGGCTGTTCTGGTGATTGATCCGTGGAATCCACAGGAGCAAGCAGCGTGAGCAGTTTGCTGGTGTTCCCCGGCCAGGGCGCGCAGCAGCCGGGCATGCTGCATCGTTTGCCTCGGGAAACAGTAATCGAGGCAAGTGAAGTCCTCGGAGAAGACGCTTTTCTTCTGGATTCTGCCGAAGCGCTGAAGTCGACAAGAGCAGTTCAACTCTGCCTGTTGATCGCCGGCGTCGCGGCTTCACGCCAGTTGTTAATGACGGCGGATTACGTGGCGGGATTGTCCATCGGCGCCTACCCGGCAGCGGTGGTCGCCGGTGCCTTGAGCTTCAGCGATGCGCTGCATCTGGTGAGCCTGCGCGGTGAACTGATGCAACAGGCTTATCCACAAGGCTACGGCATGACCGCGATCATGGGGCTGGATTTGGCCACGGTGGAAGAGTTGCTGGCGCAGGTTCACAGCGTCGACACGCCGGTTTACCTGGCCAACATCAACGCCGATAACCAAGTGGTGATTGCTGGCAGCGATGGCGCGATGAAAGCGGTCGCCGAGTTGGCCAAAGGTCGCGGTGCAGGTCTGGCCAAACGTCTGGCCGTCAGCGTGCCGTCCCACTGCCCGCTGCTGGACACACCTGCGAAAACCCTGGCCGACGCCTTCGCCAAGGTGCGGCTGAAAACACCGACGCTGGGCTACCTGAGCGGCAGTCGCGCCCGGCCGATCATCAACGCCGACGCCTTGCGCGACGACCTGGCGTTCAACATGTGTCGCGTGGTGGATTGGCGCGGCACGGTACAAAGCGCTTACGAGCGCGGCGTACGTCTACAGATCGAATTGCCGCCCGGTGCGGTGCTGACCGGGCTGGCGCGCCGGGTGTTCGAGCAGGGCACCGTGATTGCCTTCGACGGGGCGCGGCTCGATACCTTGCAGGCGCTGTTGCGTGAGGAGGGAAGCCGCCAACTCTAGGACACCGACTCAGGCCTTCGAACAACAAAAACAACATTCGACGATGCACTTTGAGGACAACAACAATGATTATTTACGGTGTGGCGCTGTTGGCGATTTGTACGCTGGCAGGAGTGATCGTAGGCGACATGCTCGGCGTGTTGCTGGGCGTGAAATCCAACGTTGGCGGCGTCGGGATCGCGATGATCCTGTTGATCTGCGCGCGGTTATGGATGCAAAAACGCGGCGGCATGACCAAGGATTGCGAGATGGGCGTCGGCTTCTGGGGCGCCATGTACATTCCGGTGGTGGTCGCTATGGCTGCGCAACAAAACGTCGTCACCGCCCTGCACGGCGGCCCGGTGGCGGTGCTGGCGGCGATCGGTTCAGTGGTGATCTGCGGTTGCACCATTGCCCTGATCAGCCGGACTCACAAAGGCGAACCGTTGCCCGATGAACCGGCGCAAGTAACGCCGGTCGGCACGCCAGTAGGAGGTCGCTGATATGTGGGAACTCATTGAGAAGGGGCTGACCAATAACAGTCTGGTGACGGCGTTCGCGTTCGTCGGCGTGATCATGTGGGTGTCGGTGGTGCTGTCCAAGCGCCTGACGTTCGGACGGATTCACGGTTCGGCGATTGCCATCGTCATCGGGCTTGTTCTGGCCTGGGTCGGCGGCACGATGACCGGTGGGCAAAAAGGCCTGGCGGACCTGACGCTGTTTTCCGGCATCGGTCTGATGGGCGGCGCCATGCTGCGGGACTTTGCAATCGTCGCCACGGCATTCGAAGTGCAAGCCACCGAAGCCAAAAAGGCCGGTTTGATCGGTGTGATTGCGCTGCTGCTGGGCACGATCCTGCCATTCATTGTTGGCGCAAGCATGGCCTGGGTGTTCGGTTATCGCGATGCGATCAGCATGACCACCATCGGCGCGGGTGCGGTGACCTACATCGTCGGGCCGGTGACCGGGGCGGCGATTGGCGCCAGTTCCGATGTGGTGGCGTTGTCGATTGCCACCGGGTTGATCAAGGCGATTTTTGTGATGGTCGGCACGCCGATGGCGGCGAAATGGATGGGGCTGGATAACCCGCGCTCGGCGATGGTGTTTGGTGGGTTGGCTGGCACCGTCAGCGGTGTGACGGCCGGGTTGGCGGCGACGGATCGGCGGTTGGTGCCTTATGGCGCGTTGACGGCGACGTTCCACACCGGGCTTGGGTGCTTGCTGGGGCCTTCGTTGTTGTACTTCATTGTTCGCGGGATTGTCGGCTGACTTCAGATTCTGAGTTGTCTGGATTGACGCCATCGCTAGCAGGCTAGCTCCCACAGGGGAATAAGGTTTGCACTTCCACTGTGGGAGCCAGCCTGCTGGCGATTGATGCCAACTCGGTCTCAAGCCTGGCGATTGGCATACATCCGACACTCCGCCAGCAACGCCAGCAGATTCGGATCGCGCTCCTTGGCCTTCAAGAACACCACGCCAATGTGCTGCTGCAACCGATACTTTTCCTGCAACGGAATCAGCTTCACCCGGTTCTCATACACCGCCGCAATCCGTCCCGGCAGCAACGCATACCCCACGCCCGAGCTGACCATGCTCAGCAGGGTGAAGATGTCGTTGACCTGCATCGCCACCTTCGGTTCGAACCCCGCCTGCTTGAACACCCGATTACCGTCCTGGTGCGTGGCAAAGCCCTGGGTCAGGGTAATGAATGTCTCGTCGCGCACTTCTGCAAGGTCCACTTCGGTCCGTTGGGCAAACTTTGAATCCGCCGGTGTGGCGAGAAAGATGTCGTCGGAAAACAGCGGGATCTGCTCGCAGTCAGGGTCGTTGACGCTCTCGTCCAGCGACACCAGGATCGCGTCGACTTCCATGTTCTTGAGCTTGTACAGCAGGTCGAAGTTCGAGCCGAGGATCAGATCGATGTTGAGTTCGCTGCGGCGGATCTTCAGGCCCATGATCAGCTGCGGCACGGTTTTCACCGTCAGCGAATACAGCGAACCAAGCTTGAAGCGCTCAGCGGAGAACCCGGCGGCTTCGCGGGTCAGGCGCACGGTTTCGACCACGTCCTGAATCAGCTTCTGCGCCCGTTCTTCCAGCACATAAGCGCTTTCGAGTGGGGTCAGGTTGCGACCTTCGTGTTTGAATAGCGGGCAACGCAGGGCGCTTTCCAGGGAGTGAATGGCGCGGTGCACGCTGACGTTGCTGGTTTGCAACTCGGCAGCGGCGCGGGCCAGGTTGCCGGTGCGCATGAAGGCCAGGAACACCTCGAGTTTTTTCAGGGTCAACTCTTCATCGATCAGCATGGGCCAGACTCTTATTCGAATCGCTCGATTGTGCCCAATTGGCTAACGTTTGGCTCGATGGCTTTTGTAGGCGCAGCCTCGTTTCACTCGACAGCTCCTGCACAGCTCCTACATCTTGAGGTGAGCAATACATGTATCACGGGGAAAGATTGAACGCCTGGACGCATCTGGTCGGGGCGGTGGCAGCGGTTGTCGGGGTGGTGTGGATGCTGGTGATCGCCAGTATGGACGGCAGCCCGTGGAAGATCGTCAGCGTGGCGATTTACGGGTTCACCTTGTTGGTGCTTTACAGCGCGTCGACCGTTTACCACAGCGTGCGTGGGCGCAAGAAAGCGATCATGCAGAAGGTCGATCACTTTTCGATCTACCTGTTGATTGCCGGCAGCTATACGCCATTCTGTCTCGTGACGCTACGCGGGCCGTGGGGCTGGACCCTGTTCGGAATTGTCTGGGGGCTGGCGCTGATCGGCATCCTGCAAGAGATCAAACCGCGTTCGGAAGCGCGGATTCTGTCGATCGTGATCTACGCGGTGATGGGCTGGATCGTGCTGGTGGCGGTCAAGCCGTTACTGGCGGCGTTGGGCCCTGTCGGTTTTACCTGGTTGGCGTCAGGCGGGGTGTTGTACACCGTGGGCATTATCTTTTTTGCCCTCGATCATCGTCTGCGCCATGCCCACGGGATCTGGCATCTGTTCGTGATCGCCGGGAGTCTGCTGCACTTCGTGGCGATTATGTTTTACGTCGTGTAGACCGCACTGCTGCTACCTGCAAAACCTGTGGGAGCGGGCTTGCTCGCGAAAGCGTCAGGTCAGTCGACATCATCGCTGACTGATCCACCGCTTTCGCGAGCAAGCCCGCTCCCACAGGGATACAGGTGATCCAACTGCGCCTGCGCCCGTCGGCTGAACACCTGCAACAAGTCGCTCAGGGTGTGGGGCGGCGGTTCGTCGGCGCGGGTCACCGCGTACAGGGTGATCGGTAACGCTGGCGCCAAAGGTCGAATCGCTGTGGTGGCGGGGGACGCGCCGAGCGCGGTAAACGGGTCGATCACCGCCAGCCCGGCACCGGATTCAACCATCGCCCGCGCCAGCGAATAGGTCTGCACGGCGATGCGAACCCGTGGCGGCGGCTCGACCGCCTCAAGGTAGCTGTCGAGCCTGGCCGCCAGCGGGTCGGCGCTGGACAGGCCGATCAGCGGCGCACCGGCCAGTTCGATCAATGGCAACGGTTGGCCCAAGGCGTCGTCGGCCCAATAACCCAACGGCGCCAGCGCCACCAAAACCCCGCAGGCCAACACCTGCGCCTTCAGGCCCGGGTGATCCGGCGGTTGCAAGGTCAGCGCGACATCCACTTCGCGCATCAACAAATTCTGCATCAGCTCACGGCTGTGGGCGCTGGACAGCTCGCAGACGATGTCCGGGTAGCGTTGCGTCCACTCGTTGATGGCTGGCGGCAGCAGCGACAGGGCCAGCGCAGGAATCGCGCCGATCCGTACGCTGTGACCCGGCTCGCGCCGCAGGCTCTGGGCCAGGCGTCGCACGCCTTGCAGGCTTTCGGTGACCTTGTCGACTTCGCGCTCAAGCTCTAGCGCTTCGGGCGTGGCCTGCAATTTACCGCGCACCCGCAGGAATAACGGGAAGCCCAGTTGCTGCTCGGCGTGTTGCAGCACTTTGCTCACCGCCGGCTGCGACACGTGCAGCAACTGCGCGGCGCCACTGACCGAGCCGGTCTGGCGAATGGCCTGGAAAATCTCGATGTGTCGCAGTCGCATGGCAAGTCCATAACCTTTGTTTATGGGGCAGGCATCTTTATGCATTGTTCAACGCCTGTCACCTGGTCCTAATCTGAAGCCTGTTTCAACAACGGTTAAAGGACAGACATGGCTCAGCGGGTTTGCATTATCGGTGGCGGCGTTATCGGGCTGACGACGGCTTACGCACTGGTGCGCGACGGCATCGACGTGACGCTGATCGAGGCCCGGGATTCCTTGGGCAGCGAGACCAGTTTCGCCAACGGCGGCCAGTTGTCCTACCGTTACGTCGCGCCACTGGCCGATGCCGGCGTACCGTTGCAGGCGCTTGGCTGGATGCTTCGCGGTGACTCGCCGTTGAAGCTGCGTCCGCGCCTGGACCCGGCGCAATGGCGCTGGATGGCGTCCTTCCTGGCGGCCTGCCGTCGTTCGGTGAATCAGCGCAACGGCGCGCACTTGCTGCGTCTGGCGCTGCTGAGCCAGTCCACGCTGCAAGGCTGGCGCGAAGAAGACCGCCTCGACGGTTTCGACTGGCGGCGCAACGGCAAACTGGTGACGTTCCGTGAAGCCGCCAGTTTTGAGCATGCGCGCCATGGCCTGGCCGATCCGCAACAGCAGCACGTGCTGTCGCGGGCCGAATGCGCCCAACTGGAGCCAGCACTCGCCGAGGCGCCGTTTGTGGGCGCGATTTATACCCCCGACGAAGAGGTCGCCGATTGCCATGCGTTCTGCCAGCAACTGTTGGCTCGGCTCCAGGCGTCGGGGCGTTGCGAGTTTTTGCTCGGGCGCAAGGTCACCGGCATTCGCCGCGTGGACGGCGCGGTGCAGGCCGTCGAAATGGGTTCGCAGGTGCTGCCGGTCGAGCAACTGGTGATTGCCGCCGGCCATCGCAGTCCGGCGCTGGCGCTGCCCGGCATGAACCTGCCGCTGTATCCGCTCAAGGGCTACAGCCTGACCTTGCCCATCCGCGCCGAACATCGTGCGCCGGAGCTGAGCATCACCGATTACAACCGCAAGATCGTTTACGCCCGCATCGGTGACCAACTGCGCGTGGCGGCGATGGTCGACATCGTCGGCTTCGACCCGGCGCTCGACCCTAAACGCCTGGCGCTGATCAAGCGCCAAGCGCAGGAAACCTTGCCCAATGCCGGCGATTATGCCGCCGCCATCGAGTGGGCCGGCATGCGCCCGGCCACCCCCAGCGGCGTGCCGTTGATCGGGGCCTCGGCGTACCGCAACCTGTGGCTCAACCTCGGCCATGGCGCCCTGGGTTTTACCCTGGCCTGTGGCAGCGCCCGGTTGCTCAGCGAGTTGATCGCCCGGCGCACACCTTCAATCGAAATGCAGGGCCTCGCCCCCCGCGTCGCCTGACTTGAAAAGGAAAAACCGATGAGCATCAACCGTATCCACAGCAACAGCCGACTCTCTGGCGCGGTGACCTTTGGCGATCTGGTGTTTCTCTCGGGACAGGTTCCGGGTGACAGCAGCGATGTCACCGGCCAAACCGCCGAGGTGCTGGCGAAGATCGACGCGTTGCTGGCCGAGGCTGGCAGCGACAAGGATCATCTGCTCAACGCGACCATTTACCTGAACGACATTGGCCGCGATTTCGCCGCCATGAACGAGGTCTGGTCGCAGTGGTTGTCGCCGGGCATGGCGCCGACCCGCACGACTTTGCAGGCGCAACTGGCTCGTCCAGAGGTCCTGGTGGAAATCACCGTGATCGCCGCCCGCCGCTAATCGTTTAAACCCACAACGGAGAATAACAATGCAAAAAATCACGTTGATCGGCTGCACCCTCGGCCTGCTGCTCGCCAGTCAGGTCCAGGCCAACGAAGCGCCACTGACCGGCACGCTGAACAAGGTCGCCAATGCCAAGAGCATCACCCTGGGCTATCGCGACGCGTCGGTGCCGTTCTCCTACGTGGGTGATCACACGGGGCAGCCGATGGGCTATTCGGTAGACCTGGCGAGCAAGATTGTCGAGCGCATCAAGCAAAAGCTTGAACTGCCGGATCTGCAGGTGAAGTACAACCTGGTGACCTCGCAAACGCGCATTCCGCTGGTGCAGAACGGCACGGTCGACCTTGAATGCGGCTCCACCGGCGTGACCGCCGAGCGCATGCAGCAAGTGGCGTTTTCCTACGGGTTCATTTACGTGAAGGGGCAATTGCTTACGGCGAAGGACAGCGGCATCAAAAGCTTCGCCGACCTGCGCGGCAAGAACGTCGTGACCACCGCCGGCACCACCAACGAGCGGTTTCTGAAGAGCTACAACGTCGATCACAAGATTGATATGTTCGTGATCAGCGCCAAGGACCACGGCGAAGCCTTCCAGATGTTGCAGTCCGGTCGGGCGGCGGCGTTCTATATGGATGACGCGTTGCTTTACGGCGAACGCGCCAAGGCCCGCGATCCGCATAATTGGGTTGTGGTGGGCGAGGAGCAGTCGCGGGAAATCTACAGCTGCATGGTGCGCAAGGGCGACCCGCAGTTTCTCGAGTTGGTGAACTCGACCCTTGCCGATCTTTACAGTTCGGGCGAGATCAACGGCATCTATCAGCGCTGGTTCCAGCAACCGATTCCACCCAAAGGCCTGAACCTTGAATTCCCGATGACCAGCGAGTTGAAAGCGATTATCGCCAAGCCGGTGAGTGATCCGGTGCAGTAGTTCCTGAACGATCAGATTCTGTTTTGTGTCTTGTAGATCGCGTCGCCGGCCTTCGCGAGCAAGCCCGCTCCCACATTTGATCTGTGTCGTTCAGAGATCAAATGTGGGAGCGGGCTTGCTCGCGAAGAGGCCCTAGAAGTCGCCCCACAGTTGTTGCGCCACCGCCAACGCCACGACGGGCGCGGTTTCGGTGCGCAACACGCGGGGGCCGAGGCGGGCGGCGTGAAAACCACCAGCCTTGGCCTGCTCGACTTCCGCATCGGACAACCCGCCTTCCGGGCCGATCAAAAACGCCAGCGTCGCCGGCTTCGCATGGCTCACCAACGGCTCAGCCACCGGATGCAGGACCAGTTTCAATTCGGCCTGCGTCTGCTTCAGCCAATCGGCCAACAGCAGCGGCGGATGAATCACCGGCACCCGTGAACGCCCGCATTGCTCGCACGCACTGATCGCAACCTGGCGCCAGTGCATCAGGCGTTTGTCGGCGCGCTCATCCTTCAACCGGACTTCACAGCGGTCGCTGAAGATCGGGGTGATTTCCGTGACGCCCAGCTCGGTGGCTTTCTGAATCGCCCAATCCATCCGCTCGCCACGGGACAAGCCCTGGCCGAGATGGATCGACAAGGGCGACTCGACCTGCCCGGCGAAGCTTTCATCGATCTGCACGACAACGCGCTTCTTGCCGACCTCCACCAGCGTGGCGCGAAACTCGTGGCCCGAGCCGTCGAACAGTTGCAGCGCATCACCCTCGGCCATGCGCAGCACGCGGCTGATGTAATGGGCCTGGGCCTCGGGCAACTCGTGTTCGCCGGTGCTCAAGGGGGCGTCGATAAAGAAGCGGGACAGTCTCATGCTGGGTCTCTGGAAAGTGTTAATCATCTGAATCGGTGTCGACTTCATTCGCGAGCAAGCCCGCTCCCACATTGGAATACGGTCAACTGTGGGAGCGGGCTTGCTCGCGAAGGCGGCGGCCCGGACACCACAGAATCCCAAATAACCTAGCCCGGATCGCGGAAGCCCGGGTGGAAGTCCTTTGGCACAGAAACACTGACGCTATCGCGGGTCGCGATGTCGATGCCTTCACTTGCCACTTCAGCCAGAAAGTCGATCTGTTCAGGCGTGATCACGTACGGCGGCAGGAAGTACACCACGCTGCCCAACGGGCGAAGTAAAGCACCACGCTCCAACGCATGCTGGAACACTTTCAAGCCGCGACGTTCCTGCCATGGATAAGCTTCCTTGGTGGCCTTGTCCTTGACCATCTCGATGGCCAGCACCATGCCGGTCTGGCGTACTTCCGAAACGTTCGGGTGATCGGCCAGATGCGCGGTGGCGCTCGCCATGCGCTGGGCCAGCGCCTTGTTGTTCTCGATGACGTTGTCTTCTTCGAAGATATCCAGCGTCGCCAATGCCGCCGCGCACGCCAGCGGATTGCCGGTGTAGCTGTGGGAATGCAGGAAGGCGCGCAGGGTCGGGTAGTCGTCGTAGAAAGCGCTGTAGACATCTTCGGTGGTCACGCAGGCCGCCAACGGCAGGTAACCGCCGGTCAGGGCCTTGGACAGGCAGAGGAAGTCCGGGCGGATGCCGGCCTGTTCACAGGCGAACATCGTCCCGGTGCGGCCGAAGCCGACGGCGATTTCGTCATGGATCAGGTGCACGCCATAGCGGTCGCAGGCTTCGCGCAGCAGTTTCAGGTACACCGGGTGGTACATGCGCATGCCGCCGGCGCCCTGGATCAGCGGCTCGACGATGACGGCCGCGACGGTGTCGTGGTTTTCGGCCAGGGTCTGTTCCATGGCAGCGAACAGGTTGCGCGAGTGTTCTTCCCAGCTCATGCCCTCGGGGCGATGGTAGCAATCGGGGCTCGGCACCTTGATGGTGTCCAGCAACAGCGCCTTGTAGGTTTCGGTGAACAGCGGCACATCGCCCACCGACATCGCCGCCATGGTCTCGCCGTGGTAGCTGTTGGTCAGGGTGACGAAGCGCTTCTTGTTCGGCTGGCCGCGGTTGAGCCAATAGTGAAAGCTCATTTTCAGCGCGACTTCGATGCAGGACGAACCGTTATCGGCGTAGAAGCACCGGGTCAGGCCTTCCGGCGTCATTTTTACCAGGCGCTCGGACAACTCGATCACTGGTTGATGGCTGAAACCGGCAAGGATGACGTGCTCCAGCTGATCGACCTGATCCTTGATGCGTTGGTTGATCCGTGGGTTGGCGTGACCAAACACGTTGACCCACCAGGAGCTGACGGCATCGAGGTAGCGTTTGCCTTCGAAGTCTTCCAGCCAGACGCCTTCACCGCGTTTGATCGGGATCAGTGGCAGTTGTTCGTGGTCTTTCATCTGGGTGCAGGGATGCCACAACACCGCGAGATCGCGTTGCATCCACTGATTATTCAGGCCCATTTTCAGTCTCCTCGAGGCGGCTCGCGACGTGCGCGGGCAAACAATCGCGCAAGCCTATGCAATGCGTGACGTGGGGACAACCCATTGTCTCAATTGAGCTACTTTGTATAGGTGGATAGACGTCGCTGGCGGCCTTTTGATGGCTGACGTATTCTTCGCGGTTCTTTGAGCCGTCTGGCTCGTAAAACCGCTATTTCCTACGTGTATTTCCGGAGTTCGCTGAATGTCTGCTGGTTGGCTGCGCGCCTGTGCGCTGGTGATGTTGGGGCTGTTCAGCGTGTCTGCGCTGGCCAAGGATAAAACGGCGATCGTGATCGGCGGAGGGCTGTCTGGCCTCACCGCGGCTTACGAACTGCAAAACAAGGGCTGGCAGGTCACCCTGCTGGAAGCCAAACCGAGCCTGGGCGGTCGCTCGGGCATGGCCACCAGTGAGTGGATCGGCAACGACAAGACCCAGCCGGTTCTGAACAAGTACGTATCGACCTTCAAGCTGAGCACCACGCCAGCCCCTGAGTTCGTGCGGACCCCGGGCTACCTGATTGACGGTGAGTATTTCACCGCCGCCGATCTGGCCACCAAGCAGCCGGCCACCAGCGACGCGCTCAAGCGTTACGAAAAGACCCTGGACGATCTGGCGCGCTCGATCGAAGACCCGCAGAACCCGGCGGCCAACAGCACACTGTTCGCCCTGGACCAGATCAACGTGTCCAACTGGCTCGACCGTCTGAATCTGCCGACCACGGCACGTCAGTTGGTGAATCAGCAGATCCGTACCCGTTATGACGAACCGTCGCGCCTGTCGCTGCTGTACTTCGCACAGCAAAGCCGCGTTTATCGTGGCGTTGCTGACCGTGACCTGCGCGCTTCACGCCTGCCCGGCGGTAGCCCGGTGCTGGCCCAGGCGTTCGTCAAACAACTGAAAACCATCAAGACCAGCTCCCCGGTCTCGGCGATCACCCAGGACAAGGACGGCGTGACCGTCAAGGTCGGCAGCGTTGGCTATCAGGCTGACTACGTCGTTGTGGCCGTGCCATTGCGCGCCCTGAACAAGATCCAGATGACTCCGTCGCTGGATGCCCAGCACATGGGCGCGATCAAAGGCACCAACTACGGTTGGCGCGACCAGATCATGCTGAAGTTCAAGACGCCCGTGTGGGAAAGCAAGGCGCGGATGACCGGTGAGATCTACAGCAACGCCGGTCTGGGCATGTTGTGGGTTGAGCCGGCACTGAAGGGCGGCGCCAACGTGGTGATCAACCTGTCCGGCGACAACGCGCGCGTCATGCAGGTCTTCGGCGACAAGCAGATGGTCGATCAGGTGCTGATCCGTCTGCACGCCTTTTATCCACAGGCACGCGGTTCGTTCACTGGTTACGAAATCCGCCGCTACAGCACCGATCCATCGATGGGCGGCGCTTACCTGGCCTTTGGCCCTGGCCAGATCAGCAAGTACTGGCGCCTGTGGGAACGTCCGATTCAGCGTGTAGCCTTTGCCGGCGAACACACTGACACCTTGTACCCGGGCACTCTGGAAGGCGCACTTCGCACCGGTCAACGTGCAGCCAGTCAGGTAGAAGACCTGGCGGCCGGCAAGTCGTTTGAACCGGCGAAAGTTGTTCCGGCAGCGACCGTTGCAGCGGCCGGCGCGGTGGCGGCGAAGAAAGGTAACTTCTTCACCAACCTGTTCGGTGGTTCTGACGACAAACCGGCACCCGTCAAGGCGCCAGAGCCAGTGGCTCCGGTTGCTCCGGCACCGGCCCCAACACCTGCGCCGGCCCCAGCGCCAGCACCGGTCGAAGCGCCGAAAGCAGTGGCCCCGGTGAAAGCCGAACCCGCCAAAAAAGCCCCGGCCAAAGCTGCAGCGAAAAAACCTGCGGCCAAAGCCGAGGCCAAAAAGGCCCCGGTGAAGAAAGCTGAACCGGCGAAGAAAGTAGCGGCCAAGCCCGCTGCGACTCCGGTGGCGGATACCAAAGCGCAGTAAGCTTTGGGATTAAAAAACGCGGCAGAAATGCCGCGTTTTTTTATGCCTGAAGAAAACCAACATAAAGAATCGAATAAATATCAGGGCGCAGGTGTTCTTTAGTTGGACTGCATTTTTTCTTACATGCGGATCTTTAATCTTTCCTTAACTCACCCATTTCAGACTCTTGATCGTATTTCTCGATATTTCAAAGCGAAATTTTCCGCTTTTACTCGATAGATAACTCGATAGTCTTGGTCGCAGTTCTCACAGGATTTGGGCAATGCAGCTACGTAATTCTTCTTCGCGCTACGGTTGGGTCAGCATTTTCATGCACTGGGGCGTGGCGTTGGCAGTCTTCGGTCTGTTTGCGTTGGGCTTGTGGATGGTCGGTCTCGACTACTACAGCACCTGGCGCAAAGACGCGCCGGACTTGCACAAGAGCATTGGCCTGGTGTTGTTGGCCGTTATGGTTGTACGGGTGCTGTGGCGTTTTATCAGTCCGCCACCACCCGCACTCCAAAGCTATAGCCGCATGACGCGTATCGGCGCCACGTTCGGCCATTCGTTCCTGTACCTCAGTCTGTTTGCTGTGATGATTGCCGGTTACCTGATTTCCACCGCAGACGGTGTCGGGATTCCGGTGTTTGGCCTGTTTGAAGTTCCTGCACTGATATCCGGACTACCGGATCAGGCAGATACAGCCGGTGTGATTCATTTGTACCTGGCCTGGGCGCTGGTCATTTTTTCCGGTCTCCATGCGTTGGCAGCACTGAAACACCACTTTATTGATCGTGATGCGACCCTGACGCGAATGCTGGGACGCAAAGCCTGATGTTCAATCTCGACTCCAAAGGAATAGAAAGTATGTTGAAAAAGACGCTCGCTGCTCTGGCAATCGGTTCTGCCTTGCTGTCCGCCAACGTGATGGCAGCTGACTATGTTGTCGACAAGGAAGGCCAGCACGCCTTCGTTGACTTCAAGATCAGCCACCTGGGCTACAGCTTCATCACCGGTACCTTCAAGGACATCGACGGCAAGTTCAGCTTCGACGCTGCCAAGCCTGAAGCCAGCAAGATCGAGTTCAACGTGAACACCGCCAGCGTGTTCACCAACCATGCCGAGCGCGACAAGCACATCGCCAGCGCTGACTTCCTGAATGTGAGCAAATTCGCTAAAGCGACGTTTGTTTCCACCAGCGTCAAATCCACCGGCAAAAACGCCGCTGGCAAAGACACTGCTGATGTGACCGGTGACCTGACCATTGCAGGCGTGACCAAGCCAGTCGTGGTCAAGGCTACTTTCCTGGGTGAAGGCAAGGACCCATGGGGCGGCTACCGTGCCGGCTTCGAAGGCACCACCAGCATCAAGCGTTCCGATTTCGGCAAGCAGAAAGACCTGGGCCCAGCGTCCGACGCGGTTGAGTTGTATGTAACGTTTGAAGGTGTGAAAGCGAAGTAAGCTGTTTGCGTCATCAAAACGCCGACCTCAGGGTCGGCGTTTTGCTGCCTGGTGTTCAGGAGAGGCTGCTTTGGTAGTCGGCGATTTCATTGCGTAGCCAAGTCAGCAGGCTCGCCAACTGCGCCGAGCGTTGTGTGTGGGTCGGCCAAAGCATGAAATAACGGGATGCGTGCAGCGGTTCAACGTCGGTCAGTTTAACCAGTTGCCCGCACTGGATCATGGCGTGAGCAATCGAGCGACGGGTTAGCGCGATTCCATAACCCAGGCGCGCCGCTTCAAGCATCAAAGTCGAGTCAGTGAACTCTAGTGCCGCGAGTGGACGCATCTGTTCAACGCCAGCGGCAGCAAGCCAGGTCGACCAGCTTTCACTGGCGTGGAGTAATGGATGTCCCAGAACGGACTCGGCATCGACAGGCAAGCATCCTAGATTGAATCCTGGCGCGGCGACGACCAACAAGGAGTCCTGCATCAACGGCTCACAGTGCACATCTGGCCATTGTCCGTGGCCGAACCGGATCGCCGCATCGATCAGGCCGCCCTCGAAACTTGAAAACTCCATACTGGCTGCCAGCTTGAGGCGCAATCCGGGCTGCGCGTCGATAAACCCTTGCAAGCGTGGCAATAGCCAAAACATTCCAAAGGATGGCAGCACCGAAAGGGTGAGTTGCGGGTGTCGGGTTTTGGACAGGAATCTTTCCGTTACCCCGGCAATTTCACCCAGGGTTTGCCGGATCTGATAGGCGTACACACGCCCCTCTTCTGTCAGCACCACACCGCGGCCATTACGTTCAGTCAGTCTAACGTCCAGGTATTCCTCCAGCGAGCGTATCTGGTGGCTGACAGCGCTGTGGGTGACGTGCAGTTCCAATGCCGCGAGGTTGACCTTGCCCAATCGTGCCAAGGCTTCAAAGGCCCGGAGAGCCGCTAGCGGAGGTAGTTTCAATAGGTGAATTCCATTCACTGAACCGGGCAGAAATCGCCGCTATACATGAATTGACGAGGCTACGGATAATCCGTCTCACGCTCAGTGAGCGTTGGTGACTTCATTTCCGCTCGACAAGGATTCGTACATGCTAATCAATGAAATTCAGAGAATGTTGGAGAACTACTTCAGCGTGTTGCAAAACCAGGATTTGAACCGGTTTGACGAGGTTTTCCATCCCGGCTGTGTCCTCTATAGCGCTCAGGACGGGGCGGTAACGGTGCGTCCTTACGCAGAATACCGTGCCATCGTACAAGGACGTCAGTCGCCGCAGGAGCGCGGGTTTGCGAGCCTGGATGAGATTTTGATGATTGACGTCATGTCTCCGGAAATGGCAATGGTCAAGGTGCGTCTGCGACTGTTCGACAATGTCATGGTTGATTATCTGAACGTGATGAAAGTCGATGGCCGCTGGATGATCGTTGCCAAACTCTTTCATAAAGAAGGAAGCGTTGTGTGAGTGCGGCGGTTTGACCAAAAACGATCGTGATGATCGGTACAAATAAAAACGCCCCGAACCAGTCGGGGCGTTTTTGTGAGTGACACTCAGCGATTGCGGGTCAGCAACGCTGGTTTCTCGCCGCGCGGACGGCCTGGCAGTTGATCCAGTTGCTCAGGAGTCGGGAACCGATCGGTTTTCGACTCTTTATGGATGATCTTCGGTGCCGGGCCGCGCGGGTTTTGCACGGCCGGTTCCGAACGCGGCTGGTCGTCGGTGCGAGCCGGGCGACGGTTGCGGGACTCTTCGCGACGGGCCTGACCGTCACGTGGAGCACCGTTGCGTGGGCCGCTGCGCTTGGCTGGCGGCGTGCCGGTGGTCGCGCCGTCACTGCTGCGTGGGCCACTTTGACGACCCTGAGGCTTGCCGCCAGTGCGCGGAGCACCTGCGCCAGCTGCGGCGCCTTGTGCCGGAGCACCCGGACGACGACCACGGCCCTGGGCCGGTTTGGCTTGAGGAACGTAGTCGACGCGGTTACCGAAGTTATCGATGTCGTCGTCCAGGAACTCGTCCGGAGCACGGTCTGCTGCAGCAGCGCGTGGCGCCGGACGCTGTTGTTCGCGAGCCGGAGTGCCTTCGCGTGGCTTGTGTTCACGCGCCGGGCGATCGCCGCGGCCAGTGGCTGCAGGTTTTTCCTTGCCGCCCTTGTCCTTGCCTTTGTCTTTACGACCGCCGCCACCGCCGGTGCCGTTCGGACCGTCGCCGCGCGGGCCACGTGGGTTGCGCGGGTTACGCACATCCGGACGCTCGCGAACTTCAGGTTTCTCGGCTTCTACAGCGCTGGAATCGAAGCCCATCAGGTTGCCGTCGGCAATCTTCTGCTTGGTCATGCGCTCGATGCTTTTCAGCAGCTTTTCTTCGTCCGGAGCGACCAGCGAGATCGCTTCGCCCGAACGACCGGCACGGCCAGTACGGCCGATACGGTGAACGTAATCTTCGTCGACGTTCGGCAGTTCGAAGTTGACCACGTGTGGCAACTGGTCGATGTCCAGGCCGCGAGCGGCGATGTCGGTGGCGACCAGGATGCGCACTTCGCCGGCCTTGAAGTCGGCCAGGGCTTTGGTGCGAGCGTTCTGGCTCTTGTTACCGTGGATCGCAACGGCGCTGAGGCCGTGTTTGTCCAGGTACTCGGCCAGGCGGTTGGCGCCGTGCTTGGTGCGGGTGAACACCAGCACCTGTTCCCAGGCGCCTGCGGTGATCAAGTGCGCCAGCAGCGAACGCTTGTGGTTGGCTGGCAGACGGAAAACACGCTGTTCGATACGCTCGACCGTGGTGTTCGGCGGCGTGACTTCGATGCGTTCCGGGTTGTGCAGCAGCTTGCCGGCGAGGTCGGTGATGTCTTTGGAGAAAGTCGCCGAGAACAGCAGGTTCTGACGTTTGCTCGGCAGACGGGCCAGGACCTTTTTCACGTCATGGACAAAGCCCATGTCGAGCATGCGGTCGGCTTCGTCCAGCACGAGGATTTCCACGTGGGACAAATCGACGCTGCCTTGGCCGGCGAGGTCGAGCAGGCGGCCGGGGCAGGCCACCAGCACGTCAACACCGCGGGACATGGCCTGAACCTGCGGGTTCATGCCGACGCCGCCGAAGATGCAGGCGCTGACGAACTTCAGGTCACGGGCATAGACCTTGAAGCTCTCGTGTACTTGAGCCGCGAGTTCGCGGGTAGGGGTCAGGACCAGTACGCGCGGTTGGCGCGGGCCGTGACGCTGGGATTTGTCCGGGTGACCGTTGGGGAACAACCGCTCCAGAATCGGAAGGGCGAAGCCGCCGGTTTTACCAGTACCTGTCTGAGCCGCGACCATCAGGTCGCGACCTTGCAACACGGCGGGAATGGCCCGCTGTTGCACCGGAGTAGGCTCGGTATAGCCCGCTGCCTCGATGGCGCGGACTAAAGCCTCGGAGAGACCGAGGGAAGCAAAGGACATGAGTAATCCTGTTTTAGTTAGGGCTTGGCCCAATGGGAGTCTTGCCTGGCGCGAATGGCGTTTAGAGGAACGCAATCCCGTCCGGTCCTGCTGGGCCAAGAAGGCTCATCTGGAGTGCTCGCGCGGGCTGAAAAGCTGCGCTGTAGCGGGATCGAGATGCCTTGAACAAGTCCGAGCGTCCGGGCGTGAGCCTGGCGGGAAGGCCGGAGTATAACAGAGCAATCACTGCGCGCCGCTTTCCTGCTGCTCAACGGTTTTTCCGCTGGCAGCGGTGGCTCTGGTGGCTTTGACCTCGGCCGCCGGTTCGGCGCCATAACGGGCGCTCAATTCAGCGTACGCAGGCTCGCGCTTGAAGCGCTTGAGTTCGGCGCCGAAACGCTGCACCAACAAGTCCATGCCGGCGTTGCGGCGTACGGCCAGGAATTGGCTCTGGTGACTGATGACGGTCGGGTTCTCGGTAATCTTGTCGCGGATGCCCAATTGGTCGAGCAAGTGCTGGCCAACCCTGCGATCAGTGATCAGCAGGTCGATCCGCCCGCGCACCAGTTTGCCGAAGTTGGCTTCATGGGTTGGCGCCGGTTCGCGAGTGAACAGGGTCGATTCGCTGAAGTCCTGGCTGTACAGATAGCCCGGGGAAGTGCCGATGGTCAGCCCTTTCAGGTCGGCCAGGGTGTGAAAAGGGTGGGGCCGCTCATTGGCGTAGAACATCACGAACTCCACTTCCGAGAGCGGCTCGCCGGGGTAGAGCAGGGTGGCGTCGCGCTCATCGCTGTGGAAGATGTCCAGCGCGCCGTCTGCCTGGCCCGTTTCGAGCATCGACAGGCAGCGTTTCCACGGCAGGAACTGCCATTCCACTTCGATGCCCAGGCGTTTGAAGACGATGGCGGTAGTTTCGTAGTCCAGTCCCAGGGATTTGCCGTTTTCTTCGTACACGTACGGCGCCCAGGGTTCAGTGACAATGCGCAGTTTCTCGCCCCGAGCGGCGAAGCTCAGGCAAGTAAAAAGAAACACGGTCAGTAATTGCGCGATCAGAGGCATGGCTTGAGATTACGACGAGAAACCGGAAAGAGCCAGAAACGGGATCCAGAAGCTCTAACTCAGAGTGTTGTTGCACAAAAAAAGGGCGTTAAAAGCAAAAGATCGCAGCCTGCGGCAGTTCCTACAGGGATTAAACACGCCCGATGTAGGAGCTGCCGCAGGCTGCGATCTCTTGATCTTGCTTTGACGGCTTTTAGCGCGGCAACTTCAGATTGTTCCACACCGCCAGGCTCGGTTCGGCCTGGTTCAGCGTGTAGAAGTGCAGCCCTGGCGCGCCACCTTGCAGCAGGCGTTCGCACATCTCGGTGATGACTTGCTCACCAAAGCCTTGAATGCTCTGGGTGTCGTCGCCGTAGGCTTCCAGCTGCTTGCGGATCCAGCGCGGGATTTCCGCGCCACAGGCATCAGAGAAACGCGCCAGCTTGCTGTAGTTGGTGATCGGCATGATTCCCGGAACGATCGGGATGTTCACGCCCTTCGCCCGTACACGCTCGACGAAGTAGAAGTAGCTGTCGGCGTTGAAGAAGTACTGGGTGATTGCACTGTTGGCGCCAGCGTTGGCCTTGCGCACGAAGTTGGTCAGATCGTCTTCGAAATTGCGCGCTTGCGGGTGCATTTCCGGGTAGGCGGCGACTTCGATGTGGAAATGATCGCCGGTTTCTTCACGAATGAATTCAACCAGGTCATTGGCGTGGCGCATTTCACCACTGGCCATGCCCATGCCGGAAGGCAGGTCACCGCGCAGGGCAACGATACGGGTGATACCGGCTGCCTTGTATTGGGCCAGCAGGCCGCGCAAGTCGTCCTTGCTGTCGCCAACGCAGGACAAATGCGGTGCGGCAGGGACTTTGACTTCGCTTTCGAGCTGCAACACGGTGTTGAGGGTGCGATCACGGGTCGAACCGCCAGCGCCGTAGGTGCAGGAGAAGAAGTCAGGATTGTAGGTCGCCAGATGACGGGCAGTGGCGATCAGTTTTTCATGCCCAGCGTCGGTCTTCGTAGGGAAGAACTCGAAGCTGTAGCGACGTTCTTGGGACATGGTCATATCCTTGGAAGCACGAGAGCCTGTGAGGCTTGCACAACCCATGTGGGAGCGGGCTTGCTCGCGAAAGCGGTGGATCAGTCAACATTAATGTTGAATGTTAAACCGCATTCGCGAGCAAGCCCGCTCCCACAGGGAGAGCAGCCAGCAGAACCAATCAGTAGCGGTAAGCGTGCGGCTTGAACGGACCTTCAACGGTCACGCCGATGTAGTCGGCCTGGGTCTTGGTCAGTTGGGTCACAACGCCGCCGAAACCGCGGACCATTTCCAGGGCCACTTCTTCGTCGAGTTTCTTCGGCAGTACTTCAACAGTCAGGCGCTCGGCTTTCTGGGCTGGCGACAGGTCGGCGTACTTCTGGCCGAACAGGAAGATCTGAGCCAGAACCTGGTTGGCGAACGAACCGTCCATGATGCGGCTTGGGTGGCCGGTGGCGTTGCCCAGGTTAACCAGACGGCCTTCGGCCAGCAGGATCAGGTAGTCGTCGTTCTGCGCGTCGAATGCGCCAGGGCCGGTACGGTGGATCTTGTGAACCTGTGGCTTCACTTCTTCCCATGCCCAGTTCTTGCGCATGAAAGCGGTGTCGATTTCGTTGTCGAAGTGGCCGATGTTGCAGACAACAGCGCGCTTCTTCAGGGCTTTGAGCATGTTCGAGTCGCAAACGTTGACGTTACCGGTGGTGGTCACGATCAGGTCGATCTTGCCCAGCAGCGCTTTGTCGATGCTTGCTTCAGTACCGTTGTTGATACCGTCGATGAACGGCGAAACCAGCTCGTAACCGTCCATGCAGGCTTGCATGGCGCAGATCGGGTCAACTTCGGAGACTTTAACGATCATGCCTTCCTGACGCAGGGACTGAGCGGAGCCCTTGCCCACGTCACCGTAACCGATGACCAGCGCTTGCTTGCCGGACAACAGGTGGTCGGTACCGCGCTTGATCGCATCGTTCAGGCTGTGACGGCAGCCGTACTTGTTGTCGTTCTTGCTCTTGGTGACCGAGTCATTGACGTTGATGGCCGGGATTTTCAGCTCGCCCTTGGCCAGCATGTCCAGCAGGCGGTGAACGCCAGTGGTGGTTTCTTCGGTAACGCCGTGGACGCGGTCCAGGATCGCCGGGTATTTCTTGTGCAGCAGCTCGGTCAGGTCGCCGCCGTCGTCGAGGATCATGTTGGCATCCCAAGGCGCGCCATCTTTAAGGATGGTTTGCTCCAAGCACCACTCGTACTCTTCTTCAGTTTCGCCTTTCCAGGCGAAAACCGGGATACCGGCAGCGGCGATAGCGGCAGCGGCCTGGTCCTGAGTCGAGAAAATGTTGCAGGACGACCAGCGTACTTCGGCACCCAGGGCAACCAGGGTTTCGATCAGCACGGCAGTCTGAATGGTCATGTGGATGCAGCCGAGGATTTTCGCGCCTTTGAGCGGCTGCTCACCGGCGTACTTGCGGCGCAGACCCATCAGGGCAGGCATTTCGGATTCGGCGATGATGGTTTCGCGACGGCCCCAGGCAGCCAGGGACATGTCGGCAACTTTGTAATCGTTAAAATCTGCAGGCGTGATAACAGCGCTCATGATGAGCCTCCATTCGTAATGTATGCGAATGGGCGCCGTTGTGCGTTTAGTGTCTGACCGATAACGGTCAAGCAACGCCCCATCCGAGCCTGACAGGTCGAACCTGCTGCAGCGCCCCTCGGACAGGTGGCGGGAAAACGGTATCAATGGAACGTTACCGTTTTGAAACGGTGGCGATTATAGCCGTGTGAGCGATACTTCCAAAGCGTTTCTGTTGGTCAATGTCTGAACGGTAATCGAGACCATAGTCGATGCTTGATAGAGCTCCAGGTCGGGCTCTGCCATGATGCCCACCATCATTCGGCAAGACGCTCAGGAGTGAATATGAATTTCCACACCCGCAAATGGGTAAAACCCGAAGACCTCAACCCCAACGGCACGCTGTTCGGCGGCAGCCTGTTGCGCTGGCTCGACGAAGAAGCGGCGATCTACGCCATCGTCCAGCTGGGCAATCAGCGTGTGGTCACCAAGTACATTTCCGAGATCAACTTCGTCAGCGCCTCGCGCCAGGGCGACATCATTGAACTGGGCATCACCGCCACCGAATTCGGTCGCACCTCCATCACCCTCAAGTGTGAAGTGCGTAACAAGATCACCCGCAAAAGCATCCTGACGGTGGAGAAGATTGTTTTCGTCAATCTGGGTGAAGACGGCTTGCCTGCACCGCACGGCCGGACCGAGATCACGTACGTCAAAGACCAGTTCAAGGATGATGTCGTCAACGTGTGAAGCCGGCGGTGCGCCCTTCGCGAGCAAGCCCGCTCCCACACTAAATCTAAGTCGTTCACAGAAGCTGTGTTCGCTGAAGATCTAATGTGGGAGCGGGCTTGCTCGCGAAGGCGGTGTACCGGTCAGCGATGATTTAGCGGGGCAGTGAACAGCTCCGAACCCTGCGTGTCGTACCTACATCACACACCACGGGTTCCGGAGCTTTATGGACGCGCAAAAAGACGGCAAGACCCCGAACCTCTCCCCTGAAGAACAGCACGACGTCGACAAGAGCCAGCCACCGCGGGCGGCGGTGCTGCACGAGATCATCCGCACCCAGGGAGATCAGGAACTCGAGCGCAGTGTCGCCGCCTTGTGGTGGTCGGCACTGGCCGCCGGCCTGACCATGGGCCTGTCGCTGATGGCCATGGGGCTGCTCAATTCCCGTCTGCCGGACGGCGAAGGCTTCAAGGTGATCGCCAGTTTCGGTTACTGCGCAGGCTTTCTCGCGGTGATCCTCGCCCGTCAGCAATTGTTCACCGAGAACACCCTGACGGCGGTGCTGCCGATCATGACCAAACCCACGCTGAGCAATTTCGGTCGATTGCTACGCCTGTGGTCGGTGGTGCTGGTGGGCAACCTCTGCGGCACATTGCTGGTGGCGTATGTGATGCTGAATCTGCCGATTTTCGACAGCAAGACCGACCTGGCCTTCCTTGATATCGGGCGCAAAATCATGGAGAACGACGCCAGCCAGATGTTCGCCAAAGGCATTGTGTCGGGCTGGATGATCGCCACCATGGTCTGGATGATTCCGTCCATGGAGAGCGCGAAGATGTGGATCATCATCCTCATCACCTACCTCATGGCGCTGGGGGATTTCACCCACATCGTGGTTGGGTCCGCCGAGGTCTCGTATCTGGTGTTTGCCGGCGAGTTACCGTGGAAGGATTTCTGGCTGGTGTTCGCCGGGCCGACGCTGGCGGGGAACATCGTCGGCGGCAGCTTCATCTTCGCGCTGATCAGCCATGCACAAATTCGCAGTGAGAGTGGCCCGCCGAAGAAGAGTGCGGATCAGGCGTCGGATTCACGCAAGCGCGAAGAGAAGTAAAGACAGGTGCACCGTATCAACTTCATCGCGAGCAGGCTCACTCCTACAGTGAGGGGCGCGGTTCATGTGGGAGTCTGCTCGCGAAAGCAATGTCATGGGCGATGCAGCTATTCAACCGGACACGTTGACCGCAGCCGAACTGCGACGCTGCAGGTAAATAAAGAACAACGCGGTCAGTACCGTCAGACCGCTGACCAGCGCGCCGGTCCACGGTAAGTCCGCCAGATCCGCACCACTGGCGACGACGAGCCCACCAATCCACGCACCGGCCGCGTTGCCGAGGTTGAACGCGCTCTGGTTCAACGTTGAACCCAGATTCGGCGCTTCATGGGCCTGATCGATGATCAGCAATTGCAAAATCGGGCACAGGGCAAAGGCGAAGATGCCCCACAACACCAGGGTGATTGCGGCTGGAATCACCGAGTGGCTGGTCTGTGTGAACGCGGCCAGCACGACCAGCACGGCCAGCGCCATGCCCACCAGCGACGGCAGCAATCGACTGTCAGCCAGACGGCCGCCGAGCATGCTGCCTGCAGTCAAACCGACCCCGAATAGCAGCAGCATGATGGTCACGCCATGGGGGCTGACGCCGGTGATGTCTTGCAGGATAGGGGCAATGTAAGTGAAGACGCTGAACAGGCTGGTCGACGCCAGCACGCTCATGCCCAGCGCCAGCAACACGTTGACTTTGCCCAGCACTTTGAACTCGCTGGCGAGGTTGGCCTTGTCCATCGCAATGTCCTTCGGCAACCAGACCCATTGCGCGATAGCCGCGATCACGCCGATCACCGACACCGCCCAGAACGTCGAGCGCCAGCCGGCGTATTGCCCGAGCGCGGTGCCCAAAGGCACGCCCAGCACGTTGGCCAGGGTCAGGCCGGTGAACATCATCGCAATCGCCTGGGCGCGTTTGTTCGGTGCCACCAAACCGGCGGCAACCACCGAACCGATGCCGAAGAACGCACCGTGGCAGAGCGCGGTGACCACGCGTGCGGCCATCAGCGTGGCGTAGTTCGGCGCCAGGGCGCAGAGAATGTTGCCGAGGATGAACATCAGGGTCATGCCCAGCAGCGTGGCTTTGCGCGGCATGTTGGCGGTGCCGACCGCGAGGATCGGCGCACCGAACACCACGCCGAGGGCGTAGCCGGTGATCAGCAGGCCGGCGTGGGGGATGCTCACGGCGAGGTCGCGGGCGACGTCGGGCAACAAACCCATGATGACGAATTCAGTGGTGCCGATGCCGAACGCGGCAACAGCGAGGGCAAGCAAGGCGAGGGGCATGCGCAAGGTCTCTGTCGGTAGTCTTGACGCTCTGATCAGGCATACGCATGCCGACGCCCGTTCTCGACGAGAGCGGGCGGTGGCAAAAATTTATTGGAATTAGTCTGTGCGCAACTGAGTGCGGCGTGGTCGCTTGCAGTATAAACAGCTGCTGACATATGGCGAATCAATTATCTCCCCCGCTTCCTGTAGGAGCACGGCTTGCCGGCGGTGTCTATTATACACATCT
>NZ_JAHBDP010000095.1:0-43162 GCF_019956495.1 Pseudomonas sp. BF-B-26
AATGCGGTGTGTCAGTCAAAGATGATGTCGACTGACACACCGCATTCGCGAGCAAGCCCGCTCCCACATAAGAGCCAGCGTCACCACGATGTCCCGCATCACCCGCATTCGGCCACAGGGGCCTTATGTGGTAGGCTTTGCCGGTTTGCACGGTGGGCGTTTATGACCCGGTGTTTCGGCACGGGCGTTCTGATCGTCCCATTTGTCCGCCTTCAGGAGTTCTTATGCGTCTGACCCAGATTTTCGCCGCCGCAGCCATTGCGCTGGTCAGTACCTTTGCCGTCGCCGATGATGCGGCCGACAAAGCCATTCGTAAAAGCCTGGAAAACCTCCAGCTCGAGGTGCCGGTAGAAAGCATCACCGCCAGTCCGCTGCCGGGCCTGTACGAGGTCAAGCTGCAAGGCAGCCGCGTGCTCTACGCCAGCGCCGACGGCCAATACGTGGTGCAGGGCTACATGTTCCAGCTCAAGGACGGCAAACCGATCAACCTGACCGAGAAGGCCGAACGCCTGGGCGTGTCCAAACTGATCAACGCCATTCCAGTCGCGGAAACCGTGGTCTACCCGGCGATCGGCGAAACCAAATCGCACATCACCGTGTTTACCGATACCACCTGCCCGTACTGCCACAAGCTGCACGCTGAAGTGCCTGAGCTGAACAAGCGCGGCATCGAAGTGCGTTATGTCGCGTTCCCGCGCCAGGGCCTGGGCTCACCGGGTGATGAGCAGCTGCAAGCGGTCTGGTGCTCGAAAGACAAGAAAGCGGCCATGGACAAGATGGTCGACGGCAAGGAAATCAAGGCCGCCAAGTGCGATAACCCGGTTTCCAAGCAGTTCGCCCTCGGTCAGTCGATCGGCGTGAACGGTACACCGGCCATCGTTTTGGCCGACGGTCAGGTCATTCCGGGCTACCAGCCTGCGCCACAAGTCGCCAAACTGGCGTTGGGCGCGAAGTAAATTCGCATCGTCACGGTCAGCCATTGACGATCGTGGTTCGGCGGCAGCGTTCGCCGGGCCATTAATAGAGAACCGCGAGTATGCGGTTGTTTTCACGGCCGGCCTTGAGTCGGCCGTTTCATGGGGAGTTCACAGTGAAACCGGTCAAAGTAGGCATCTGTGGGTTAGGGACCGTCGGTGGCGGTACCTTCAACGTACTTCAGCGTAACGCCGAGGAAATTTCTCGTCGTGCCGGGCGTGGAATCGAAGTGGCACAAATTGCCATGCGCACGCCAAAGCCTCAGTTCCAGACGACCGGTATTGCGATTACCAACGATGTCTTCGAAGTGGCCACGAACCCTGAGATCGACATCGTCATAGAGCTGATGGGCGGCTACACCGTTGCCCGCGAGCTGGTACTCAAAGCGATCGAGAACGGAAAACATGTGGTGACCGCGAACAAGGCGTTGATCGCCGTTCACGGTAATGAAATTTTCGCCAAGGCCCGCGAGAAGGGCGTGATTGTGGCGTTCGAAGCCGCCGTGGCCGGTGGCATTCCGGTGATCAAGGCGATCCGTGAAGGCCTGTCGGCCAACCGCATCAACTGGGTCGCCGGCATCATCAACGGCACAGGTAACTTCATCCTCACCGAAATGCGTGAGAAGGGCCGGACTTTCGAAGACGTACTCGCCGAGGCACAGGCCCTGGGTTACGCCGAGGCCGATCCGACCTTCGACGTTGAAGGCATCGACGCGGCCCACAAGCTGACGATCCTGGCGTCCATCGCGTTCGGTATTCCGTTGCAGTTCGACAAGGCCTACACCGAAGGCATCACCAAGCTGACCACCGCTGACGTGAACTACGCCGAAGCGCTGGGCTATCGCATCAAGCACCTGGGCGTGGCGCGCAGCACCGCGGCCGGCATCGAACTGCGCGTGCACCCGACGCTGATCCCGGCCGATCGCCTGATCGCCAACGTCAACGGCGTGATGAACGCAGTGATGGTCAACGGTGATGCCGCCGGTTCGACCCTGTTCTACGGCGCTGGCGCTGGCATGGAGCCGACCGCTTCGTCGGTGATCGCCGACCTGGTGGACGTGGTTCGCGCCATGACGTCCGACCCGGAAAACCGCGTACCGCACCTGGCGTTCCAGCCGGACTCGCTGTCGGCCCACCCGATCCTGCCGATCGAGGCCTGCGAGAGCTCCTATTACCTGCGTATTCAGGCCAAGGATCATCCGGGCGTGTTGGCGCAGGTGGCGAGCATCCTGTCGGAGCGCGGCATCAACATCGAATCGATCATGCAGAAGGAAGTCGAAGAACACGACGGCCTGGTGCCGATGATCCTGCTGACTCATCGCGTGCTGGAACAGCACATGAACGACGCGATCGCCGCCCTGGAAGCCTTGGCGGGGGTAGTCGGTCCGGTCGTACGGATCCGCGTCGAGCACCTGAACTAAGCCGTTATCGTTCACCGGGCTCGCTTGCGAGCCCGGGTTTGCGAACACTGTCTATTGGAGCCAGTCATGCGTTATATCAGTACCCGCGGCCAGGCACCGGCCCTGAATTTCGAAGACGTCCTGCTGGCTGGTCTGGCCACGGACGGTGGTCTGTACGTCCCGGAAAACCTGCCACGTTTCACTCAGGAAGAAATCGCTTCCTGGGCCGGCCTGCCGTATCACGAGCTGGCCTTCCGGGTGATGCGCCCATTCGTGACCGGCAGCATTCCTGATGCCGATTTCAAAAAGATCCTCGAAGAAACCTACGGCGTGTTCTCGCACAACGCCGTGGCACCACTGCGTCAGCTGAACGGCAACGAATGGGTGCTGGAACTGTTCCACGGCCCGACCCTCGCGTTCAAAGACTTCGCCTTGCAGCTGCTGGGTCGTCTGCTCGACTACGTGCTGGAAAAACGTGGTGAGCGCGTAGTGATTGTCGGCGCTACCTCCGGCGACACCGGTTCGGCCGCCATCGAAGGCTGCAAGCACTGCGAAAACGTCGACATCTTCATCCTGCACCCGCACAACCGTGTGTCCGAAGTGCAGCGTCGTCAGATGACCACCATTTTCGGCGAGAACATCCACAACATCGCGATCGAAGGCAACTTCGATGACTGCCAGGAAATGGTCAAGGCCAGCTTCGCCGACCAGAGCTTCCTCAAAGGCACGCGTCTGGTGGCAGTGAACTCGATCAACTGGGCGCGAATCATGGCCCAGATCGTTTACTACTTCCACGCAGCCCTGCAGTTGGGCGGCCCGGCGCGCTCGGTATCGTTCTCGGTGCCGACCGGCAACTTCGGCGATATCTTCGCCGGTTACCTGGCACGCAACATGGGCCTGCCGATCAACCAGTTGATCGTCGCCACCAACCGCAACGACATCCTGCACCGCTTCATGAGCGGCAATCAGTACGTCAAGGACACCCTGCACGCCACGCTGTCGCCGTCGATGGACATCATGGTGTCGTCGAACTTCGAACGCCTGCTGTTCGACCTGCACGGTCGCAACGGCGCAGCGATCGCCGGGCTGATGGACACCTTCAAGCAGGGTGGCGGTTTCAGCGTCGAACAGGAACGCTGGACCGAAGCCCGCAAGCTGTTCGATTCGCTGGCTGTGGACGATGCTCAAACCTGCGAAACCATCGCCGAAGTCTTCGAGCAAACCGGCGAGCTGCTTGATCCGCACACCGCCATCGGCGTGAAGGCGGCGCGCGAGTGCCGTCGCAGCCTGGATATCCCGATGGTGATCCTCGGTACGGCGCATCCGGTCAAATTCCCGGACGCAGTGGAAAAAGCTGGCGTAGGAAAAGCGCTCGAACTGCCTGCACATCTTTCTGATTTGTTTGAAAGAGATGAGCGCTGCACCGTGCTGCCAAATGACCTGAAAGCCGTGCAGGCCTTTGTCAGCAAGCATGGCAACCGCGGCAAGCCTCTGTAACCAATTAAAACTGTCACATTTTGAAGCCCGTCTCCTGACGGGCTTTCTCATTTCTGCGTGCCACACTTGTCGGGTTTTCGCCCCATGAAGGACGGGCGAGTTGATCGCGAAGGAAGTGGCAATGCTGTTTTTCAGAGGGTTAAAACCAGCCGCGTGCTGGATGTTTTTTTTAGTCGGTACCCTGGGATTTGCTCAATGGGGGAGCGCGTCGCAATTGTCGGCAACCGATTCCAAAGGATCGGTTACTGGCCCAAGGATCGAGCTGGATGCTCAGGAGTTGAAATGGATTGCCGAGCATTCAAAAGTCATCGTCGCCTCGGTGCAGTACCCGCTGTACCTGTTCAAGGATAAGCACGGCCAATGGAGCGGCTTGAACAATGATCTGCTCAACCGCATCAGCGCGATGACGGGATTGCGGTTTGTTCACGAAGAATCGTTTTCCACCGATCAGTTGCTCGGGCGACTGGAAAGTGGCGCAGCGGACATGAGCACGACGCTGGCGATGAATGACGAACGCAAGACGTTTCTGGATTTCAGTCATGCGTTCGGTGGCGCTGGCTGGGTGTTCGTCGGGCGGGCCGGGGCGCCAGTGGTGCAATCCCTGGAGCAGCTGTCGGGAAGGGTTCTGGTGTTGCCGACCCGGCATGCGCTGGAGGCCACGATTCTCCGCGACTATCCTGACATCGAGCTGCGCTCGGTTAAAACCTACGCGGAGGCCCGGGCGCTGGTCGAGAGCGGTGAGGCCTATGCCACCATCGAAAACGAAACCGGAGCGCAACTCTATCCGTCCGGGCAGCTCAAGGTCGGGTATACGGTGGAGGGCAAATGGGAGGCGGACCACCTGGCCGTACGCAAAGGTCAGCCACAGCTGTCGAGCATCCTCAACAAGGCGCTCGAGGCGCTTGATCCTGCCGAATTGCGCGCCATTCGCCTGAAATGGCTCAATGGGATTGCCCCCGTCAAGGTGCCTGGCACCTGGCACCGACTCGCCGAGTGGGGCTGCTGGGGAATGTTTATCGCCAGCCTGTTCGGCCTGTTGTCCCTGCTCTGGAACCGACGGCTCACGCTATTGATCCAGCAACGCGTGGATGCCGAGAAAAGTCTGAGTGATCAGCTCGCCTTCCAGCATGCGCTGATGGACGCCATGCCCGATGCGGTGTTTGTTCGTGATCTGGAAGGGCGTTTGATCATGTGCAACAAAAGTTATGAGGAGGGCTTGTCGACCCGTTTCGACCAGGTTCAGGGACGACAGCTGATTGAACTGGACGTGTTGCCCAAAGAGACTGCCGAACTGCTGCATGCAGAGTTCATGGCCCAGCTCGGTACGCGCAAGACGCGCTTCAGTGAGCGTCAATTGATGTTCAACAACGGCGTCAGGCATATCTATCAGTGGACGGTGCCTTTTTACGGTGCCGACGGACAATTGCGGGGCTTGCTGGGAGGATGGACCGATATCGGCAAGCGCAAGCAACAGGCATGACGCGGCTGTTTTTTATCTGTCATCTTGGCCGTGCATGCTCTATTGACCCGAGGCGCAGGTTTCCCAGCAGTCGGTATCCAGAACTTTCTTCTCGAGCCAGTGGTCATTTACTGTAGGTACGCCCCAGGCACTTTGTTTTCGGACTATTGAGTGGTGATCGAGATGGAAAGTATCAGTCTATTGCTCGGTGAAGCTCTGAGCCCGTATCAGGTAACGTTGACCCCGTCGGGAACCCATGGCGAACGCCTGGTGACACTGAAAAATGCGACCGGCGCGATCGTGGTCGAGCGGGCGTTCAATCAGGCCCAACTGACCAGCAAACGTCTGCTGACGGATGTCGTCGACGGATTGCATCGCGACGTGCTGATCGCCGAAGGCAGGCTGGAGCCCTGCGTCATTGCGGCGTTACGTAATGCTGCACAGGACAAGATCCTGGCCAACCGTAATTGAATTGTTTTTTGTGGGAACCTTCCTGCGCTTAGGTCAGTCAGACCTTGTAACAGCAGGATCAAGCATTGTGCTCCGGTGCTTGTAGCTTGCTGCCACTGGTCTTTATGTAGACCACGTTTAACCCCGAGTCGTCTCCCCACTTCTCGGGGTTTCTTTTTGCCTGCGATTTGTCATTGCTCGGCCTGCTGCAGGAAAAATGCCCGGCTGGCTTCCAGGTAGTCGCTGCGACTTTCGGGGTCCAGCCAGGCGGCGTATGCCTGGCTCAAGTGATCGTGGGGCAGGGTGCGCAGCAGTTGGTTGATCTCGATGATCGCCTGCCGGCCCTGGGGAGTGTCGGTACAGCCGATGTAACCGGACAGGTATTTGCCCGTGCCGCGAATCGGGTAGAACTGCAATTCATCTTCCGCGATCCCTTGCTGCTGGGCCTGGTAGCGGATTTCCGAGCGGTACCCCAACAGCATCCGCAAGCGCCCCAGGCGTTGCATTTGCAACAGGCTGCCCAAGGCATCGTTACCGTAGTGGAGGGTCAGTGAGTTGGCTGGCGCTTGTTTGAGCAGCGCGTCGAGATATTCGCCGTAGTTGCGCTCGGCAATAATCCCCAGTTTCTCCCGGCCACTGGCCAGCAGGGCCGCCAGGTCCACTTCGCTGTCCTTGATAAAGGGCGCCAGGATCTCCCGGTCAACGCGTCGAACGGCCAGGCCATTGCTCATGGCCCGAAAGACCGGGATGGAAAACGCGATCCAATCATCGCGCTCCTTGCTCCAGTTCAGCGCCGCATCGCACGTGAGGGATGGCTCGTGGAGCATTTGCAAGCCGCGAGCGCGATTGACTCGCATCAGGGTGTGTTCGTATTGCGGCATGCGGGCGATCAGCAGCGGCAGCAGTTGATCAATGACGCCCTGGCCCTTTTTAGATCCTTCGAAAATCATCAGCGGTGGAAGGTCGCGCAACAGCCAGACCAGGGTTTCCTTCGGCTGCGCCCACGTTGGCTGAGCCTGGCCGGCGAGCAACAGAAAAAACCCGAACGCGCACAATGCTCGTCCGCCGCGCGTCAGGCAGTGGTTGATGGGCCGCGCAAGCAGGCGCCTCAGCTTAGATGGCCCCGTCTTCACGCAGCTTTGCGATCTGTTCCTTGTCATAACCAAGATCGTTGAGTACCTGCGCATTGTGTTCGCCCAACTGCGGCCCGACCCATTCCGATGTTCCGGGTGTCTCTGAGAGTTTCGGCACGATTCCCGGCATCTTGAAATCTTTGCCATCCGGCAACTTGGCCTTCAGGAACATTTCCCGGGCCAGGTACTGCGGATCACTGAACATGTCCTCGGCACTGAAGATCCGGCTGGCCGGTACGTCGGCCTGATTCAACTGCTCGATGATGGCGTCCAGCGGCAGCGAGTTGACCCAGCGATCAATCACCCCATAAATCTCGTCGCGACGGCTATCGCGTCCGTCGTTGCTCGCCAACACAGGGTCATTGGCCAGATCCTCGCGTCCAATGATCAGCATGAAGCGTTTGAAGATCGCATCGCCATTGGCGCCGATCTGCACATGTTTGCCGTCGGCACTGGTGTGGATCGAAGAGGGCGTGATGCCCGGCATGATGTTGCCGGTGCGTTCGCGGATGAAACCGAACACGTCGAATTCCGGGACCATGCTTTCCATCATGGCGAAGATCGCTTCATACAGCGCCACATCCACCACTTGGCCAAGGCCACCGTTGACCTCGCGATGACGCAGGGCCATCAATGCGCCGATTACACCCCACAACGCAGCAATAGAGTCACCGATGGAAATCCCGGTGCGTACCGGTGGCCGGTCTTCGAACCCGGTGATGTAGCGCAAGCCGCCCATGGATTCACCGACGGCGCCAAAGCCTGGCTGATCCTTCATCGGCCCGGTCTGACCGAAACCCGAGAGGCGCACCATCACCAGTTTCGGGTTCAGTGCGTGCAAGACTTCCCAGCTCAGGCCGAGCTTTTCCAGCACGCCAGGGCGAAAGTTCTCGATCAGGATGTCCGCCTCACTGAGCAGTTTTTTCAGGATCGCCAAGCCGTCGGGGTGTTTGAGGTTCAGGGTCAGGGATTTCTTGTTGCGCGCCTGGACGAACCACCACAGCGAGGTGCCTTCATACAGTTTTCGCCATTTGCGCAACGGATCGCCGCCATCGGGGGACTCGATTTTGATCACCTCGGCACCGAACTCGCCGCAAATGCGCGAGGCAAACGGCCCGGCGATCAGCGTACCCAATTCAATGACTTTCAGCCCTGAGAGCGGTTTTCCGGTGAGCGGCATGCTGGATCCTGTAGGACAAAGGTTGAGCGAAGACAGGGTTTTAACATAGCCGAACGTCAGACGACCAAGGTTGATCGCCTTCAATTCGTGGATTGCCTACCGCATCGGTTAGACTTGCCGCCTTTCCCCGTATCAAGAAGCCCGTTCATGGCCCAGCCGTCCACGACCTACAAGTTTGAACTGAACCTTACCGACCTCGACCGCAGCGTGTACGAGAGCGTGAAGCAGACCATCGCCCGTCACCCCTCGGAGACCGAAGAGCGTATGACCGTGCGGCTGCTGGCCTACGCCTTTTGGTACAACGAGCAGTTGTCGTTCGGTCGCGGTCTGTCAGACGTGGACGAACCTGCCCTGTGGGAAAAGAGCCTGGACGACCGTGTCCTGCACTGGATCGAAGTCGGCCAGCCAGACGCCGATCGCCTGACCTGGTGCTCGCGTCGCACCGAGCGCACCAGCCTGCTGGCCTACGGCAGCCTGCGCGTCTGGGAGACCAAAGTGATCCCGGCGATCAAAAACCTGAAAAACGTGCACATCGCTGCTGTTCCCCAGGACGTGCTGGAAACCCTGGCCAAAGACATGCCCCGGGTTATCAAGTGGGACGTGATGATCAGCGAAGGAACGATTTTCGTCACCGACGACCGTGGTCAGCATGAAGTCCAGTTGCAGTGGCTGAGCGGCGAACGCGGCTGATTACTCGCTGCTGGTCCGCGTTATCCGGTTTTATCCTACGTATTCAAGAGAAGCACCTGTCACCCCATGCGCATCGAACCTCGCCTGTTGCCCGACACCCTGCCATTCCTCGGTGATCTGCCGCCGCTGCTGACCCGGCTGTACGCGGCGCGGGGCGTGCTGTCCGAGGCTGAACTGGACAAGAGCCTGGCGCGGTTGATTCCGTACCAGCAGCTCAAAGGCATCGATGCGGCGGTGGATTTGCTGGTGACGGCCCTTGAACAGCGTCAGCGGATTCTGATCGTCGGTGACTTCGACGCCGATGGGGCGACGGCCAGCACCGTGGGCATGTTGGGCTTGCGCCTGCTGGGCGCGGCGCACGTCGACTACTTGGTGCCGAACCGGTTCGAGTATGGCTACGGCCTGACGCCGGAAATCGTTGAAGTGGCGCTGACCCGTACACCCCAGTTGCTGATCACTGTGGACAACGGAATCTCCAGCGTTGAAGGCGTGGCGGCGGCGAAAAAGGCCGGGCTCCAGGTGCTGGTCACCGACCACCACTTGCCCGGTGACGAGTTGCCGTTGGCCGATGCCATCGTCAATCCGAACCAACCGGGTTGCGAGTTTCCGAGCAAGGCGCTGGCCGGCGTCGGGGTGATTTTCTATGTGCTGATGGCTTTGCGTGCGCGTTTGCGCAGCCTCGGTTGGTACGAGAGCAAGCCACAACCGAACATCGGCGAGTTGCTGGACCTTGTGGCCCTGGGCAGCGTCGCCGACGTGGTACCGCTGGATGCCAACAACCGGATTCTGGTGCACCAAGGCCTGGAGCGGATTCGCGCCGGGCGCGCGCGACCGGGGATCAAGGCGATCCTCGAAGTCGCCAAGCGTGACCACACGCGCATCACCTCTACCGACCTGGGTTTCATTGTTGGCCCGCGTCTGAATGCGGCGGGGCGTCTGGATGACATGAGCCTGGGCATCGAATGCCTGCTCACCGAAGACGCTGCTCTGGCGCGTGAAATGGCCGCACAACTCGACGGCATGAACCAGGACCGCAAATCCATTGAGCAGGGCATGCAGCGTGAAGCGCTGGCTCAACTGAAGGATTTGCCGGTCGAGTCGATGCCGTTCGGCTTGTGCCTGTTCGATCCCGAGTGGCACCAAGGTGTCATCGGAATCCTCGCATCGCGTATGAAAGAACGCTATTTCCGTCCGACCATTGCCTTTGCCGATGCCGGCGATGGCTTGCTCAAGGGCTCGGGGCGTTCGGTTCAGGGTTTTCATATTCGTGACGCGTTGAGCGTGGTGGCGGCGCAGCATCCGAATCTGATCAGCAAATACGGCGGCCATGCGATGGCCGCCGGCCTGACACTGCCAGAAGCGAATTTTCCATTGTTCGCCGAAGCCTTTGACGCGGAAGTGCGTAGGCAATTACGCGAAGAAGACCTGACCGGGCGATTGCTGTCGGACGGCACGCTGGCGGTCGAGGAATTTCACCTGGAACTGGCTCGCGCCCTGCGTCATGCCGGACCCTGGGGGCAGCACTTCCCGGAGCCGTTGTTCCACGGCGTGTTCCAGCTGGTCGAGCAGCGAGTGGTCGGCGAGCGGCACCTCAAAGTGGTGCTGAAGAGTGAATGTGGCTCGGTAAAACTGGATGGCATTGCCTTCGGAATCGATCGCGACATCTGGCCGAATCCAACCATCAAGTGGGTGGAATTGGCCTACAAACTCGACCTCAACGAGTTCCGTGGCAACGAGACGGTGCAGTTGATGATTGCCCACATCGAACCGCGTTGAACTCTTCGCGAGCAAGCCCGCTCCCACATAGGTTTTGTGAACAGCACAGACCCCATGTGGGAGCGGGCTTGCTCGCGAAGGCGATCTCCCTCACGCCAAATTTCCCCGGAACCCGCCCTCATCCTCCGATGTCGACTAGTCTCTAAGCACTGCTTGATTATCCTTGTGACGTCTTGTCGAATTTTTTGCCCGCGGGGGCGGGTGCTGCACCTTTTTCCTGTCACTCGTCGACTTTCAAACAGAACCCTGGAGCCTGCCCACTGATTCGAGAGGTGCCCCATGAGTCTGCTGCTTGAACCCTATACCCTTCGCCAATTGACCCTGCTCAACCGCATTGCGGTATCGCCGATGTGCCAGTACTCCAGCGTTGATGGGCTGGCCAATGACTGGCACCTGGTCCACCTCGGCAGCCGCGCTGTCGGCGGCGCCGGCCTGGTGTTTACCGAAGCCACGGCGGTCACGGCCGATGGGCGCATCACCGCCGAGGACCTCGGCCTGTGGAACGATGAACAGATCGAACCGTTGCAACGCATCACGCGCTTCATTGCGGCGCAAGGCGCTGTGGCCGGCATTCAGTTGGCTCACGCCGGGCGCAAGGCCAGCACCCATCGGCCGTGGATCGGCAAACATGGCAGCGTCAAACCCGAAGACGGTGGCTGGGTGCCGGTGGGCCCTTCACCGATTGCTTTCGACCCGCAGCACACCCATCCCAGGCAGCTCGATGATGGCGAGATCGCTGAGGTCATTCAGGCCTTTGTCGCTTCGGCCAAGCGAGCGCTGACCGCCGGTTTCAAAGTGGTGGAAATACACGCCGCCCACGGTTATCTGTTGCATCAGTTTCTTTCGCCCCTGAGCAATCAGCGGCGCGATCAATATGGTGGTTCGTTCGAGAATCGCATCCGACTGGTGCTGCAAGTCACCGAAGCGGTGCGTGCGGTGTGGCCTGAAGAGCTACCGCTGTTCGTGCGGGTGTCGGCCACCGATTGGGTGGAAGACGGCTGGAACCCGGATGAAACCGTGGAGCTGGCGCGACGGCTCCACGCGTTGGGCGTAGACCTGATTGACGTCTCGTCGGGCGGTACGGCGGCCAACGCCGAGATTCCTACAGGTCCCGGGTATCAGACCCGCTTCGCTGAACGTGTGCGCAAAGAGTCAGGTATTGCCACCGGCACGGTAGGAATGATCACCGAGCCGGCACAGGCCGAGCACATTCTGCGTACCTGCCAGGCTGACATCATCTTTCTCGCCCGTGAGCTGTTGCGTGATCCGTACTGGCCACTGCATGCCGATGATGACCTGGGGGGACGCAAGGCCATCTGGCCAGCGCAGTATCAGCGGGCCACCCATCGTGAACAGCCGATTCATGAGTCGGATTTGCGTGACTGATTGATGCTGTAAAAACCAAAAAGCCCCGGTCGTTGTGATCGGGGCTTTTGCGTTTCTGTGCAGGAATGGTTGTTGCCTGTTCGGCCGTCTTCGCGGGCAAGCCCGCTCCCACAGGGGTGTAGTGGAGTTCACTCATTTTGTGCGACACCGCCGATCCTTGTGGGAGCGGGCTTGCCCGCGAAGAGGCCCGCCCAGACAACCAATTACCCTCAGGTGTACTTACGCTTCTCAGGCGCCGGCGGGAAATACTGGTACAACCAGGTCTCACTCAACGTCCGGTCATTGGTGCGAATGAACAGTCGCAGCTCAACCGGAGCCACGCTGTCATTGGTCGGGTACCAGTCAAAGGTAATGCGGTAACCCTTGATGTCATCCAGCACCAGCACGTTGAAATCCTTCACTTGCCCATTCGAGCACGTGACCACCGGCTCGATCCTCGCGCCTTCCGGCAAGCGATCCAGACCGCCTCCGGTGAAGTCCACGGCAAACCGTCGAGCCCAAACTTCCGGGTAATGCTCGCCTGGGGCCCAGCCTTCGATGAAGCCGCCCATGCCTGAACGAGTGGCGTTGACCCGCGCCAACGGCGTGCCGACCGGTGGCAGTGCGCTCCAGTACAGCTTGTAGCCGTAGTTCAGTGAGTCGCCGGCCGCGACCGGTTTTTTCGGGGTCCAGAATGCGACGATGTTATCCAGGGTTTCGCCCGTCGTAGGAATTTCCAACAGATCGATAGAGCCTTCGCCCCACGCAGTCGTAGGTTCTACCCACAGGCTCGGACGCTTGCTGTACCAGTCGACGGTGTCTTGATAGCTGTCGAACTCATGATCGGTCTGCACCAGACCGAAACCTTTCGGGTCGGTGTCGGCGAAGGCGTTGAATTGCAGGGTGGCCGGGTTGTTCAGCGGGCGGCAGATCCACTCGCCGTTGCCGCGCCACATGGCCAGGCGATCAGAATCGTGGATTTGCGGGTGAATCGTGTCGCACATGCGCCGTTCATGGGTGCCGCAGCTGAACATGCTGGTCATCGGCGCGATGCCCAGTTGTTCGATGGCAGTACGTGCATTGATGTGGGCATCGATGCCCATGACGACCTGGCTGGCCTGACAATCGATATCGAAACGGTAGGCACCGGTGGCGCTCGGTGAATCCAGCAGGGCGTAGACCACGAAACGGGTGCTGTCCTTGTCCGGGGTCTCGAACCAGAACTTGGTGAAATCCGGGAATTCTTCACGCTTCTTGGCATAGGTATCGATTGCCAGGCCGCGCGCCGACAGACCGTACTGGCCTGAGGCATCGACCGCACGGAAATAGCTGGCGCCGAGGAAGGACAGCACGTCGTGCTGGTCCAGCTCCGGGGCCTTGAACAGCTTGAACCCGGAAAACCCCAGGTCGCCCGTGAGCTGTTTGGTATCGACCGTGGTTTTTTCATAGTTGAACAGGGACGGGCGGAAATGCACCTCCCGCGCCTGACGCGTCTTGGGGTCGACGCTGTACATGCGCACCGGCTGCTTGAAACCCATGCCCACGTGGAAAAACTGCACATCCAGCTGACCATTGAGGTCATTCCACAGCGAGTGGTTGCCGTCGTAGCGGATCGCGTTGAAGTTCTGCGGTGTCATGGTCGCCAGGGTCGGCGGCAACACCTGCTTGGTGTCCTGATAGCGATTGCCGGCGAGTTGCTTGGCCTGGATCTTCAGCGCTTCGAAGTCGAACGCCTGAGCCTCGCCATCCGCCGCGCCGGTGCCGGCCCAGGCCCGCGAAGCCAGCAGACCGGTGGCTGATAATCCGGTGTAGGCAGCGATGGCCATGGACGCTTTGAGCAAATTCCTGCGGTGCATAAGTTCAACCTGTCGTGAACAATCCCGCGCCGTTCCTGGCACGTGCTGGATCAAAAATAAAGGTTCGGACATGCCTTCGGCCAAACGCAACGGACATTAAACAGATAACAAATAGCTTAAACCGTTCGGTTGCGGAGAAAAAATGATTGGTAGCACTTTGGCTTCGTGGCAATGAAACAAGAAATGTCGGTTAAGTTTTCCGACAGTACTTTCTGATTTATAGGGCATTTCTGCTTTTTTTGACTAATTACTCTAAAAATCGCTTTTCACCGCCGCGATAGTTCCTATTCTGTGTTCATGACCGACCTCTGCCCTTCAGGCCGGCGACTACAAAAAGGAGAGGGCGATGCGGTTTTTGAAGTTTTCTCGGGCTTATAGAAGGACATCGTCCATGACGAAAGTACAAGGCATCACCCAGTTGCTGGGAATCCTTCCTTGCCTGACCAGTGCGCGCCGAAGGCGTCGGGTCAGCTCGGACGAGATGAAGTTGTTGGAGCGCTATCGGGAGCTGTCGGAAAGCGACCAGATTGCGATGCGGTATCTGGTGGAGGCGATGAGGAGTGTTTCGCGGTTTTGACCGAGGATGGTTACCGTGAAAGCCATTTGGCTTTTACGGTGGCCAGGCGGGTCAGCTTGCCAGCATCGGCGTCGATGATGCCTTCCTGGATTGCTTGGCGGCGAGCCGCGATATTTTTTTGCTCAATGGTTTGTCGCAGATACTTTTCTGAAAAGGCGCTATCACTTGGAATCACTTCAGTGACGCTTTGGCTGGTGATGCGCGGTTGCTCACGGGTGCGGATTGCTCTTGCGGGAGATTGAACGGGGCTATTCAAACCAAAGGGGCAGACTATGAAGTCTGCCCCTTTTTCATTTATTCATCCCGCCTTCAACTGCAAGTGCCCATGATCGTGAACGGCCGTTGTGCCTGCATCAGATCAGGCATGTCCCGCCATTTGATCCAGGCCTGATGCTGCCAATGCAGCAGCGGCACCGAGATCCCGGCCCACTGCAACGAACTCAGGCTTGGAATGTTATCCACAGATGTAGCTTTCGACTCACGCAGCGAAGGTATGACTTCGTTGCTCAGCCATTGGCGCAGGTTTCGGTTTTCCGGGACGAAATGGTGCACCAGAAGGGCATACATTCCTGATTCGCTGACCATCAGTGATTCGACCGTTTTGCCATTCTTCAGCATCCAGACATATTGGCGCTGATCGGGATCGAGTTTCAGGGTGAGGCGTTGGTCCATCGGGCGGCCCATCAAGCGACCGAGATCCTGGACGCAGAACCAGGCTTGGTTGTCCTGCATGAAGGCGTGGAGGAAGCGGTTGTGGCGGGTGAAGATGGTTGGGGAGAAGTAAGGTAGAAGCGAGTTTTGAGCGTGTGCTGACATGAAGTGACTTCCGTTTTGAGTAGGAAAGTCGCCACCAACCCTTCGACAGGTTGGGTGGCGGACCGAGTGGCGTTCGAAGTCGGGACACTTCCAATCAAAACGGAAGCCGGAAGGCCCGCGCCACACGGCCCGCCATAAATCAGAACTGAAGACATGAAACTGCCTCAATTCTATGGGGGGCGCGTAAGCACCGTTTTGAAATTTCCCGGCTTCGACCCCGGGTCGCTGATTTGGCAGCGACGAGGTAAAGCCTATCGTTCAGGCGCTCGCGGCGCCAAGTCTACTCTGGCGACGCGTGATGTAGGAATTGGTGTCTACGCCGGAAGGTTCGATCTGTAGGAATTTCCTGTTTTTGCCTGAAGTGCAGTCAAGCAGCGTCACAGCCGTGGTTTTTCCTATAGTTTTTCCCGCATTCAGGAACGAACTGCAGGTTTGCTACATGTTGATCGAATTTTCAGTTTCCAATTATCGCTCCTTCCGTGACAAGCAAACCCTGTCCATGGCTGCGACGCCGCGCTTGAGCAAAAAGCGCAACGTGTTCACACCCATCGTAAATGGAGAAAAGCTGCCTGATTTATTGAAAGTGGCGGCGATTTACGGACCGAACGCATCCGGTAAGTCTTCGCTTATCCGGGCAATGGGGGTCATGGGGAGTTTGCTCGCTTCGATACCTACATCAAATGATGAGCCGCTACCTGTCTCTCCATTTCGTTTTGACCCGCAACTTCAAAACGAACCCAGTTCTTTTGAGTACAACTTCATTCAACGCGGGGTCCGATATCGGTTTGTTCTGCGCATGACTGTGCAGCGAATTGTCGAGGAACAATTGGATTCCTATCCCAAAGGTAAGGAAACGCTGTTGTATTCGCGTCGCTTTGTAGATGAGGGGGAGCATTATGTTTTTGGCTCAAGCCTCGAGGGTGGCAAAGAGGTGCACAACGCCTGGCGGCGTCTGACGAGCCCCAAGATGTTGTTTATTTCGCAGGCGGTTGCGAACAGTAGTGAAGAGTTGACTCAGTTGCGGGGGCCGTTTAGCTGGTTTCAAACCGGTCTACTCGTTATTGAGCAGAACAACATGATGGGGCTGTCAGCAGCGTCCATCAGATTTCTTCGGATGGCCTCGGATTACACACATGATTTACGAGACTTTCTAAAGGAAGTGGATATCCCGGTGTCAGCGATCCGGCTCAACACCGAAGACGCAGAGTCTGTTCAACACACCAAAAAACTCACACTGAAAGAGTTCTTCGCCGCAGCCCAAAAAGACAAAGTAACCCTCACACATACGAGCTTTTTAGGCACCGCTGAGTTTGATTTTTCCGAGGAGTCCGACGGTACGAAAAACCTGATTGGATTCTGGCTGCCCTGGTTCATGATCAATCACGCCGATGGTAGCGGGATACTTTCTGTCGATGAGTTGGACAGCAGTCTTCATCCCTCAATAGTCGCGGACTTGATTGAGAAGCACCTGGACGGTGGGTTGGATACTCAACTGATCTTTACCACTCACGACACTCATCTGATGAACGCCAAAGCGCTTCGGCGCGATCAGTTCTGGATCACCGAAAGAGACGCTAACGGTGCAACCTGCCTTTTTTCTGTTTACGACTTTGAAGGACGGGAAGGGGAGGATGTTGAGAAACGCTACTTTGAAGGTCGTTATCGCGGGTTGCCACTGATAAGGCGGGGTTGATCATGGCGCGTTCGAAACAAGAGCTTGTACTAACACTTTGAACCCAGCCCGCATCGCTGCGGGCTGGGCAATTACTACTACCGACTAACCTTCCAAGCATCCCCCGCAGGCGCAGTCCCATGGTCATATGGCTTGGCCAGCCACATGTAAACCAGCCCCAACCCAATCACGATCGCAGTACTCAACACCATCGCGTAGTTGATGTACCACGCCGCATCCGGCGTGCGTGGCCAGGCCATGTTGATGATCGCGCTGACGCCATAGACCAGCGCGCCGATGTTCACGGCCCAGCCCCAGGCGCCGAGGGTGAATTTGCCGCTCGGTTTCCAGCCTTTCATGCGCGCATAGAGTGCTGCGAGCACGATCATCTGGAACGCCAGGTAGATGCCGATGGCCGCGAAGCTGACGATGGTTGCCACCGCATCCTGCAGGAAGAAGCCCAGCACAATGATCAGCGCCGGCAGGACGCCGGACACGAACAGTGCCGCAACCGGCACCTGAGTCGTAGGGGAAATTTTCTTCAGCAGTGAGCTGCCGATGACCATTTCATCCCGGGCGTAGGAATACAGCAGACGACTCGCCGCCGCTTGCAGGCTGATGACGCAGGAGATGAAGGAAATCATCACCACGCCCATTACCACTTTCGAACCGACCGGGCCAAAGGCGTTGTTGAGGATGGTGGTGACCGGGTCCTTGTCGGTGCCATTGATCACTGCTTGCATGTCTGGCACGGCGAGGATCAGCGCCAGGCAGGCGAACATCGCCGCGATGCCGCCGATGTAGATGGTCATGCGCATGGCCACCGGGATTTGCTTGCTCGGGTTCGGGGTTTCTTCGGCCACGTCGCCGCAGGCCTCGAAGCCGTAGTACAGGAACATCCCCGCCAGCGAGGCGGTGAGGAACGCTGGCAGATACGAGCCGTCGATGCTGATATCGAAGGTGTTGAACAACACACTGATCGATTGATGACGCTCGAAGATCAGCAGGTAAACGCCGACGATCACTGCGCCGACCAGCTCGCAGAGAAAACCGAACATGGCGATCCGCGCCAGCACTTTGGTACCGCTGAGGTTGACCAGGGTGGCGAACAGCGTCAGGAACAGTGCGATGACGATGTTGGTGTTGTTGTTCGGCTCAAAGCCCATCATGGCGGCCAGGTACGGACCGGCGCCCACTGCAACGGCGGCGATGGTGACGCACAGGGCGATGGAGTAGATCCAGCCGACCATCCACGCCCAGCGCTTGCCCACCAAGCGACGAGCCCACGGGTACACGCCGCCGGAAATCGGGAACTGCGAGACCACTTCACCGAAGATCAGGCACACCAGCAACTGGCCGCAGCCGACCAGCAAATACGCCCAGAACATCGGAGGCCCACCGGCGGCGAGGCACAGGCCGAACAGGGTATAAACCCCTACGACCGGAGAGAGATAAGTGAAGCCCAGGGCGAAGTTTTCCCACAGGCTCATGCTGCGATTGAAGTTTGAGGTGTAACCCAGCTTGCGCAGTTGCTCGGCATCGCTGTCGGCAACGGCTGCGGAGAGTTCGGGTGATGCACTCATGGTGTGTTAACTCCGGAAAATCGGCAGATTTCGGATGTCCGAAACCGTGACAGGGCCATGACGGCGCTGCCCGGATCGGTGGTTATTGTTTTGGTTGTCTGGGGTGGAGCCTGGTGGTGCTTGGTGCCGGTTTCTTCCTTGACGTAGCGGTGACGCCTTCGCGAGCAAGCCCGCTCCCACATTTGGAATGCATTCCCCTGTGGGAGCGGGCTTGCTCGCGAAGCTTTTAGTGCTTGAACATCACATGCCGAACGACGGTGTAGTCCTCCAGCCCGTACATGGACATGTCCTTGCCATAACCGGACAGTTTCTGACCGCCGTGCGGCATTTCGCTGACCAGCATGAAGTGTGTATTCACCCAGGTGCAGCCGTACTGCAAGCGTGCGGACAAGCGATGCGCACGACCGACGTCCGAGGTCCACACCGACGACGCCAGGCCGTAGTTCGAATCGTTGGCCCAGCCCAGCACCTGCGCTTCATCGGCGAACTTGGTCACCGACACCACCGGCCCGAACACTTCACGACGGACGATTTCATCGTCCTGTTGCGCGTCGGCCAACACCGTCGGTTCGAAGAAGAAGCCATTGCCTTCAACAGCCTTGCCGCCAGTGATCAATCGGATATGCGGCTGCGCCAAGGCACGCTCGACAAACCCGGCCACGCGGTCGCGATGTTGCGCGGTGATCAGCGGGCCCAGTTCGGTCGACGGATCATCCTGCACGCCGTACTTGATGCTGCTGACCGCTTCGCCGAGCTTTTCGACGAATTTGTCGTAGATGCCTTCCTGCGCGTAGATACGGCAGGCGGCGGTGCAGTCCTGGCCGGCGTTGTAGAAACCGAAGGTGCGAATGCCTTCCACGGCAGCATCGATGTCGGCGTCGTCGAAGATGATCACCGGAGCCTTGCCGCCCAGTTCCATGTGCATGCGTTTGACGCTGTCGGCGGTGCTGGAAATGATGTTCGAACCGGTGGCGATCGAACCGGTCAGCGAGACCATGCGCACTTTCGGGTGTGTGACCAATGGATGACCAACCGTAGGACCACGACCGAACACCAGGTTCAGCACGCCGGCCGGGAAAATCTCCGACGCCAGTTCCGCCAGACGCAGCGCGGTCAGCGGGGTTTGTTCCGACGGCTTGAGCACCACGGTATTACCCGCCGCGAGGGCCGGGGCGATTTTCCAGGCGACCATCATCAGCGGGTAGTTCCACGGTGCGATGGACGCGATCACGCCAACCGGGTCGCGGCGGATCATCGAGGTGTGGCCGTGCAGGTATTCACCGCCCGCCGAACCGCTCATGCAACGGCTGGCGCCGGCGAAGAAACGGAACACGTCGGCAATCGCCGGGATCTCGTCGTTCAGTGCAGCACTGTAAGGCTTGCCGCAGTTGTCCGATTCCAGTTTGGCCAGCTCTTCGCCGTGGGTTTCAATGGCGTCGGCGAGTTTGAGCAGCAGCAGCGAACGTTCTTTCGGCGTGGTTTGCGACCAGCCTTCGAAGGCGCTGTCGGCGGCACGCACGGCGGCATCGACCTGGGCTTCACTGGCTTCGTTGATTTCCACCAACACACGACCGAGGGCCGGGTTGAACACTGGTTGGGCGGGGCCTTCGCCGTCGATCAGTTGGCCATTGATCAAGAGTTTGGTTTGCATGGCTTTATCCTTTTCGAAAGTGTTGTTTTCTTGTGGGAGCGGGCTTGCTCGCGAAGGGGCCATCACATTCAACATTGATGTTGCCTGATACACCGCTTTCGCGAGCAAGCCCGCTCCCACATTTGAACCGGTTCCTACAGGGGTTAGTCGTTGTCCGTTATTTCCCGCCACTGCCCGCAACGCTTTCGCCGCCACGGGTCAGGTAATAGGCGCCGAGGATCGGCAGCATGGTCACCATCATCACCAGCATTGCGACGACGTTGGTCACTGGCACATCCCGTGGGCGGCTGAGCTGGTTAAGCAGCCACAGCGGCAGGGTGCGTTCATGGCCAGCGGTGAAGGTGGTGACGATGATTTCGTCGAACGACAGGGCGAACGCCAACATGCCGCCGGCCAGCAAGGCCGAGCCGAGGTTCGGCAGGACGATGTAGCGAAAGGTCTGCCAGCCGTCGGCGCCGAGGTCCATCGAGGCCTCGATCAAACTGTGAGAAGTGCGACGCAAGCGGGCGATGACGTTGTTGTAGACGATCACCACACAGAAGGTCGCGTGACCGACGATGATGGTGAACATTCCCGGCTCGATCCCCAGCGTCTTGAAGGTCGCCAGCAACGCGATGCCGGTGATGATCCCCGGCAAGGCAATCGGCAGGATCAGCATCAGCGAGATGCCTTGCTTGCCGAAGAAATCCCGGCGGTACAACGCCGCCGATGCCAGCGTGCCGAGGACCAGCGCAATCAACGTCGCGACGGAGGCAATTTGCAGCGACAGCTTGATCGCTTCCAGCACGTCGGGTCGCAAGAACGCCACGCCGATCCACTTCAACGTGAAGCCTTTAGGCGGAAAGCTGAACGCTGCGTCTTCGGTGTTGAAGGCGTACAGGAAGATGATCAGGATCGGAAAGTGCAGAAACAGCAACCCGCCCCAGGCCGCGATGCGCAAGCCAAGTGAGGCTTTCTCCCCGTGGGTTTCCGGCGCTGGTTTTTTTGCATCAGAGCGCATCGAAGGCCCCCAGTCGTTTCACGATAGTCAGGTAAATGGCGATCAACACAATCGGCACCAACGTGAAGGCCGCGGCCATCGGCATGTTGCCGATCGCGCCTTGCTGGGCGTACACCATGCTGCCGACGAAGTAGCCCGGCGGGCCCACCAGTTGCGGCACGATGAAATCGCCCAGGGTCAGTGAAAAGGTGAAGATCGAACCGGCCGCGATGCCCGGAATCGACAGCGGCAAAGTCACTTGCATAAAGGTCTGGCGCGGCTTGGCGCCAAGGTCGGCCGAGGCTTGCAGCAAGGACGGCGGCAGACGTTCCAGCGAGGCCTGAATCGGCAGGATCATGAACGGCAGCCAGATGTAGACGAACACCATGAACCGGCCCAGGTGCGAGGTCGACAAGGTGCTGCCGCCGACGCCCGGAATGCCCAAAACGAATTGCAAAACCGGCTCAAGCCCCAGGTGCTGGACGAACCACTGCGCCACACCGCCCTTGGCCAGCAGCAAGGTCCAGGCATACGCCTTGACGATGTAACTGGCCCACATCGGCATCATCACCGCGATGTAGAAAAACGCCTTGGTTTTGCCGGTGGTGTAGCGCGCCATGTAGTAGGCAATCGGGAACGCGACGATGGCGCTGGCGATCGACACGACGACGGCCATGCTCAAGGTGCGCAGGATGATGTCGAAGTTCGACGGCTGGAACAGGGCAGCGAAGTTCGCCAGGGTCAGGTCGGGCGTGACCGCCATGGTGAAGTCATCGAAGGTGTAGAAGCCTTGCCACAGCAGAACCAGCAGCGAGCCGAGGTAGATCGCGCCGAACCACAGCAGCGGCGGCACCAGCAGCAGCGACAGGTAAAAATTCGGCCGGCGATACAGCAGGTTGGAAAACCTGCGCAACGGCGAGCCGCCGGTCGGGGTTTGAGGGAGCGCCACGCTGTTCATCTCACACTCCACCGACGACGTTGTCGTGCAGCGGGATCATCGCTTCCCGTGCCCAGCGCGCGCTGATGCGTTGTCCGGTCTGATGTTGCGCGCTGACGTCCAGCCACTGGACGTTGGCCTGGCTGATGTTCAGGGTCTGGCCGTTTTCCAGTTTCAGTTCATAGCGCGTGGCGCTGCCCTGGTACTGAATGTCATGGAGCAAACCGCTGACTTCGATTTCATGACTGGCCAATGGTCCTTCAGCAAAACGCACGTGTTCCGGGCGAATCGAAAACGGCTGTGGATTGCCACTCAATTGTTTCGCCAGGTCGCCGCGAATCACGTTGGAGGTGCCGACGAATTCGGCGACAAAGGTTGTAGCCGGTTTCATGTAGAGGTTGCGCGGGGTATCGACCTGCTCGATGCGCCCTTTGTTGAACACCGCCACGCGATCCGACATCGACAGTGCTTCGGTCTGGTCGTGGGTGACGAAGATGAAGGTGATGCCGAGCTGGCGTTGCAGCTTCTTCAGTTCACCCTGCATTTGCTCGCGCAGTTTTAAATCGAGCGCGCCCAAGGGTTCATCGAGCAGCAGCACGCGCGGACGATTGACCAGGGCGCGGGCCAGGGCCACACGCTGGCGTTGGCCGCCGGACAGTTGCACCGGTTTGCGCTCGCCGTAGCCGCCGAGGGCGACCATGTCGAGGGCTTCTTCGGCGCGTTTCTGGCGTTCGGTTTTGCCGACGCCTTTGACTTTCAAACCGTAGGCGACGTTGTCGAGTACGTTCATGTGCGGAAACAACGCGTAATCCTGGAACACGGTGTTCACGTCACGCTGATACGGCGGCAGCCCGGCGGCCTCTAAGCCGTGAATACGGATAGAGCCAGCACTCGGTTGTTCGAAACCGGCGATCAGGCGCAGACAGGTGGTTTTGCCCGAACCGGAAGGGCCCAGCATGGAAAAGAACTCGCCGTCCTGGATATCGATGGAAACCCGGTCAACGGCCTTCACTTCGCCGAACTGACGGGAAACGTTGGTGAACTGGACTGCAAGCGTCATGGTGCGGTGCTCCAAAAAATCGAAGGCTGGTGATGATCGTTCCCACGCTCTGCGTGGGAATGCAGCCCGTGACGCTCTGCGTCACCTTTGCGCGAATGGACGCGGAGCGTCCGGTGATGCATTCCCACGCGGAGCGTGGGAACGATCGGTCTCAACAGGGGTTAACGGCCGCCCATGATCGCGATGTAATCCTGGGTCCAGCGGCTGTACGGCACGAACTTGCCGCCTTCAGCCTGCGGGGTTTTCCAGAAGGCCAAATTGTCGAATTGATCGTAACCGTTGGTTTTGCAACCCTCGGCGCCGAGCAATTCGCTCTCCTTGCACCCCGCCGGAACCGACGGCAGCGAACCGAACCAGGCCGCCAGGTCACCCTGGACTTTCGGTTGCAGCGACCAGTCCATCCACTTGTAGGCGCAATTCGGGTGCTTGGCTTCGGCGTGCAACATGGTGGTGTCGGCCCAACCCGTTGCACCTTCTTTTGGAATGACCGAGGCAACCGGCTGCTTGTCCGCCACCAGGCCGTTGACCATGTAGCCCCAGGTGCTGGACGCCGCCACGCCTTCGTTTTTGACGTCGCTCATCTGGACCGTTGCGTCATGCCAGTAGCGGTGGATCAAGGGCTGTTGTTTGCGAAGCAGATCCAGCGCCGCTTTGTATTGCGCTTCGTTGAGCTGGTACGGGTCTTTGATGCCCAGTTCCGGCTGTTTCGATTTGAGATAAAGCGCCGCATCGGCGATGTAGATCGGGCCGTCGTAGGCCTGGACCCGGCCCTTGTTGGACTTGCCGTCCGGCAGGGTTTGCTCTTCGAACACCACGCTCCAGCTGTCCGGCGCCGTTTTGAAGATATTGGTGTTGTACATCAATACGTTCGGGCCCCATTGGTACGGGGTGCCGTAGGTTTGTTTATTGACGACGTACCACGGGCCATCCTTGAGTCGAGGGTCGATGTTCTTCCAGTTCGGGATCAACGCCGTGTTGATCGGCTGCACACGCTTGCCGGCGATCAACCGCAGGGAGGCGTCGCCGGATGCCGTCACCAGGTCGTAACCACCCTTGGACATCAGGCTGACCATCTCATCGGAAGTGGCGGCAGTCTTGACGTTGATCTTGCAGCCGGTTTCCTTTTCGAAGCCGGTGACCCAGTCGTAGGCCTTGTCGCTTTCGCCACGTTCGATGTAGCCAGGCCAGGCCACAATATCCAGTTGACCTTCGCCGGCACCGACGGCTTTCAACGGTTCGGCGGCCTGGATACTGGCACTGGCCAGCAGCGCGGTGGTGATTGCACTGAGCAGTGCGGTCTTGTGCACGAACATGGGGTTTCCCTCTTCTTTAATTATGGTCGGGGCAGTTTTGAACGTGGTGAAGCAGGCCGTTAGCGGCTTGTTATAAGCGTAGTCAGAGATGCTGGCCGTGACGGGCCATGATGTGCCGCACCACGCTGTAGTCCTGGAGCGAATCGCTGGATAAGTCTTTGCCGTAGCCCGAACGCTTCAGGCCGCCGTGGGGCATTTCGCTGACCAGCATGAAATGGCTGTTGATCCAGGTGCAGCCGTACTGCAAGCGCGCTGCCACCTGCATCGCCTTGTCGAGGTTCTGGGTCCAGACCGAGGAGGCGAGGCCGTATTCCGAGTCGTTGGCCCAGTCCACGGCTTGTTCGAGCTGATCGAAACGGGTCACGGTGACCACCGGCCCGAACACTTCGCGCTGGACGATCTCATCAGTCTGCTTGCAACCGGCCAGCAAGGTTGGCTGGTAATAGAAGCCGGCACCGGAATGCACTGCCGCGCCGGTCACTCGTTCGATGTGCGGCTGGCCGAGGGCGCGCTCGACGAAACTGGCCACGCGATCACGCTGGCGGGTGCTGATCAGCGGGCCGATCTCGTTGTCGGCGTCGCGCTTGCCGGCAAACCGCAGGCTGCTGACCGCTGCGCCGAGTTCGGCCACCAAGCGGTCATGAATCCCGGCCTGTGCATAAATGCGGCAGGCCGCGGTGCAATCCTGGCCGGCGTTGTAGTAGCCATAAGTGCGCACGCCTTCGACCACGGCTTGAATGTCCGCATCGTTGCAGACGATCACCGGCGCCTTGCCGCCGAGTTCGAGGTGAGTGCGTTTCAGGGTTTTCGCCGCGGCTTGCAGGATTTTTTGCCCGGTGACGATATCGCCAGTCAACGACACCATGCGCACTTTAGGATGACTGACCAAGTGGCTGCCGACGCCTTCACCGCCACCGCAAATGATGTTGATCACACCGCGCGGCAGAATCTCGGCCAGCGCGGGCGCCAGGGCCAGAATCGACAGCGGCGTGTGTTCGGACGGCTTGAACACCAGTGTGTTGCCGGCGGCCAGGGCCGGGGCGATTTTCCACGCGGCCATCATGATCGGGTAGTTCCACGGCGCAATCGAGGCCACCACACCAATCGGATCGCGGCGAACCATGCTGGTATAGCCCGGCAGGTATTCGCCGCTGAGCTGGCCAGTCTGGCAACGCACGGCGCCGGCAAAGAAGCGGAACACATCGACCGTGGCGCTCAAGTCATCCTGACGCGCCAGGTGCAACGGTTTGCCACAGTTCAGGGATTCGAGGCGGGCGAGGAGGTCGGCTTGTTTTTCGATGGCGTTGGCGATGTCCAGCAACAGGTTCGAGCGTTGTTGCGGCGTGGTCCGCGACCAACCGGCGAAGGCGCGGTGGGCGCTGAGGATCGCGGCTTCGACTTGCTCGGTGCTGGCTTCGGCGATGTGCGTCAGCACTTCCCCGGTGGCCGGGTTGAGGATCGGTTCGACAAACCCCTGGCCCGCGACCAATTCGCCATCGATCAACAACGCGGTGAACAAGGGGGTCTGCGCGCCAGCCATTTTTCGGGTTCTCTTTTCTTGTGTGGCCATGCTGCTCCCTGTGACTGGGGCGCGGCCGTCTTATAGATGTACCAAGACTAGGCGCCGCACCCGAGGTCGACAAATACTAAATACTGAAGGTGGCGTTCGATTAAATAGATGGCTTGCGCCCGCCGTGGGGCTGCTCGCGGGCGACGGTCAGAAATGGGTCCACCAGCGCTGGGCGCGCGGTGCCCCGACGCCAGGCCAGGCCGACGTCGAGGGTCTGGCTCAGGTCGGCAATCGGCCGCGCTTCGATGATGTCGCCCTCCAGTGACCATGGGCGATAAGTCATGTCGGGCTGGATCGACACGCCCAAACCCGCTGCCACCAGGCTTCGCACCGCTTCCGTCGACGCTGTTCTCAAGGTGATGCGCGGTTGTAGGGAGGCCGCTGTCCACATGCGCTGGGCGTTGCGGTCCATTTCATCGACGTTCAGCTGAATCAACGGTTCGCGGGCCACATCGGCGAGGTTGATGCTGTCGTGTTCCAGCAGCGGATGCTGGGCTGGCAGCCACAGACGATGGGGCGAATGGGTCAGCACTTCGGTCTGCAAGGCGTGGCGGTCTTCGAGGTTGGAGAGGATCAGCACGCCAACATCGATCTCGCCGCTGACCAGCAAATGCTCGATGTAAGGGCGCTCGTCCTCCATCACCCGGATCTCGACGTTGGGGTAGGCGCGCTGGAAACGGGTGAGTAAGTCTGCGAGGTAATAACCGGCCACCAGGCTGGTCACACCGATGATCAACTGCCCGGCGACTTGATCGGTACTCTGCTGCAGGCTGCGTTTGGCGTTGTCCACCGTCGCCAGAATCAGGTGCGCCTGGCGTAGGAATTGGTGGCCCTGGTGGGTCAGCGTCATGCCCTTGGCGTGGCGGTTGAACAGGCCGACGCCGATTTCCTGCTCCAGTTGCTGGATCGCCAGGGTCAGTGTCGATTGGGAAATAAACGCGGTTTGTGCGGCGGCGGAGATCGAGCCGGTCTCGGCCACGGCGATGAAATGACGGATCTGACGCAAGGTCATCATGGAGAAAGTACCGGTGGGCGGTTTTTATAGATTTGTTTGAGTGTATATCCATTTTTCTGAAGGGTTGCGGTCGGCTGAGCGGCGCTGCGCAACATCTCGAAGCACTCTCGCCCCCGAATGCCGGGCACTTTCGATCTAGGCTGGTGGCCTTATTGGTCCGGTTAACCCCTTTTTTGGAGGCGGCAAATGAACACGCGTGGATTGCTCGATCAGCTACTCAAGTCCGGTCAGGACATGTTGCAGAACAAGGCCGGCGGCTCACAAAACAAGACCTCCGGCGGTGGTTTGGGCGGATTGCTCGGCGGCAGCGGCGGTTCGGGCGGCCTCGGCAGTTTGCTGGCGGGCGCGGGGGGTGGTGCGTTGGCAGCGGGGGCCATGGGGTTGCTGCTGGGCAGCAAGAAAGGGCGCAGTGTTGGCGGCAAGGTCCTGACTTATGGCGGCCTGGCTGCGTTGGGCGTGATTGCCTACAAGGCCTATGGCAACTGGCAGGCCCAGCAGGGCACCGCGGCGAAGACTGAACCGCAAACCATCGACCGCTTACCGGTGGCGCAAGTTGAACAGCACAGTCAGGCGATTCTCAAAGCATTAGTGGCAGCCGCTAAAGCTGATGGCCATGTCGATGAGCGGGAACGTGCGCTGATTGAAGGTGAATTCACCAAGCTTGATAACGATCAGGAGTTGCAGCACTGGCTGCACGCCGAACTGAACAAACCGCTGGACCCGGCCGACGTCGCCCGCGCCGCGAGTACGCCGGAAATGGCCGCAGAGATGTACATCGCCAGCGTGATGCTGGTGGATGAGGAGAGCTTCATGGAGAAGTCCTACCTGGATGAACTGGCGCGTCAGTTGAAGCTTGAGCCGGGGTTGAAGGCTGAGTTGGAGAAGCAAGTCAGGCAGGCGTCGTTATCGGTCGCCTGATCGGGTCGCTTACAACAAATCCCATCAGTGCTTTCCTGTATCACTGATGGGGGTTGTTTAGTTTTAGATTGGGCTTAAGAAGGCAACTAATGCTGTCATCCCCGATGAGGGATAGTGTTACCAAGGATTGGACATTTTAAAGTTTCCGCCGACCTCTTCATTACTTCCATTTAATGTAACGTGGTAACTGCCTTCGGCGGATTCACCTTCCAGTCCGAAAGTAACAGTTAGCGTGCCTTTTTCAATTTCCCGATTGACGCCATTTACGTCCACGGTCCATTTCAGGGAATAAGGAAGCTGGGCGAAGTCCTCTGGATAGACCACGGTATGGAGGCCATCTTCCAGATCCTTCGGGGCACAAAGCGCTACCTGTCTGTATTGGCCTTCGTATCCGATGATGAATCTCGTACTCCCGTGAAGTCCGTAGTAGACCCTTTCACTTTTGAATATTTCTTTTGAGTCTTGCATGACATTTATTGTGCCTGTGGAGGCTTTTAGATCTTTTACAACATCGGCATAAGAAAGAGCAGGCATGACGAATTCCTTTCAAGTTTTGAAACTCGAGTTTCCGGAAGTTCGGGCTTAAAGTGCTACTGACATAAATGACAGTTTTTTATCGTATCCTGGAATCGATTGAATGGTTTTTATATAAAACCAAGATGAGTCACCTAAAATCGGCTCATGGAGCTTCGGGTGGCGCTCTGACCAGGGCATTTTTTCAACCGCGCTACAGAGTCCAATGGCCCGTTTTCTTCCGATTCATCACGGGTACCTGGCTCCCGATCTGGCGCAAAGTCTCCCAGAACTCATCCCACCGTCTTATAAATGAAACACCCTCAGCTATACTCCGCAACATTTCAACCGCCCCCGAGGACTGACTGTGAAGAACTGGACGTTGCGCCAACGCATCTTGGCGAGCTTTGCGGTGATTATCGCGATCATGCTGCTGATGGTCGTGGTGTCTTTTTCTCGGCTGACGAAGATCGACACCGGCGTAGAAATAGTCCGCACCGATGCGGTCCCCGGGGTGTATTTCAGTTCGATGATCCGTGGCGCGTGGGTCGACAGTTTTAACCTCACCCAACAGATTGTCGGCCTTTCAGGACGTCGCGAAATAACCGTCGCCGACCAGACCATGTACAAAAGCTTCGAAGAGCGCTTGAACGAGCAAATAGCCAACTACCGAAAAACCATTTTCAGGCAGGACGATCGGGCCCTGTTCGACGAGTTCGAAGTGCGTCATCAGCTCTACAACAAAGAATTGACCAACGTTCTCGATCTCTATCAGCGCAAAGAGTACGAGCAGGCGATTCTTGCCCTGGAGCAAAAACTTATGCCGGCCTGGATCAATGGGCGTAAGCAGTTGAACAGCCTTCTTGAAAATAATCATGCCCAGTCTGAGCAATCCACGCAGGCCATCATTGATGCAGTGACGGCCGCCAAAATCAGCATGGGCGTCTCGATGCTGGTGGCGATCATCGTCGCCGGCCTCTGTGGCCTTTTGTTAATGCGCGCAATCATGGCGCCGATGAACCGTATCGTCGAAATTCTCGAAGTCATGCGCACCGGTGATCTGAGCAACCGTCTGAACCTGGCGCGCAAGGACGAATTCGGCGCCGTGGAAACCGGCTTCAACGACATGATGACCGAGCTGACATCCCTGGTGTCCCAGGCCCAGCGCTCCTCGGTGCAGGTCACCACCTCGGTGACCGAGATCGCTGCCACCTCCAAGCAACAGCAAGCGACCGCCACCGAAACCGCCGCCACTACCACCGAAATTGGCGCGACGTCCCGTGAGATTGCGGCCACTTCGCGGGATCTGGTGCGCACGATGACTGAAGTCTCCACTGCCGCCGATCAGGCCTCGGTGCTCGCCGGTTCAGGGCAGCAAGGCCTGGCGCGGATGGAAGAGACCATGCACTCGGTGATGGGCGCGGCCGATCTGGTCAACGCCAAACTGGCGATCCTCAATGAGAAGGCCGGCAACATCAATCAGGTGGTCGTGACCATCGTCAAGGTCGCTGACCAGACCAATCTGCTGTCGCTCAACGCGGCGATTGAGGCCGAAAAGGCCGGTGAATACGGCCGCGGGTTTGCCGTGGTCGCCACCGAAGTGCGGCGTCTGGCGGACCAGACCGCTGTTGCCACGTACGACATCGAGCAGATGGTGCGCGAGATCCAGTCGGCGGTGTCGGCCGGGGTGATGGGCATGGACAAGTTCTCTGAAGAAGTGCGCCGTGGTATGTCCGAAGTGCAGCAGGTCGGCGAGCAGCTGTCGCAGATCATCCATCAGGTTCAGGCATTGGCGCCGCGGGTGTTGATGGTCAACGAAGGCATGCAGGCCCAGGCCACCGGCGCCGAACAGATTAACCACGCGCTGGTGCAGTTGGGCGATGCCAGCAGCCAGACCGTCGAGTCCCTGCGCCAGGCCAGTTTCGCCATCGACGAATTGAGCCAGGTGGCCGTAGGGCTGCGTGGTGGCGTTTCGCGATTCAAAGTCTGATGAGCGAACCCACGGCCAAGCGCACCGCCGTGAAGCCGGCGCTGCACTCATTGTTTCTGGTGTTCCGCATCGGCAACGAGCGCTATGCCCTGCAGGCCATCGAGGTGGCGGAAGTGCTGCCGCGCCTGCCGTTGAAACCGATTCCCCGCGCGCCGGACTGGGTGGCCGGAGTGTTCGCCTACCGCGGCGCGGTGGTGCCGGTGATCGACCTCAGTGCGCTGACGTTCGGTCAGCCGGCGCAGACCCGCACCAGCACCCGCCTGGTACTGGTCAATTACCGTCCGGATGAGTTCGCTGAGGCGCAATTGCTCGGGCTGATTCTGGAACAGGCCACCGATACCTTGCGCTGCAACCCGGCGGATTTTCAGCCCTATGGCCTGGACAATCGTCAGGCGCCGTACCTTGGGCCTGTGCGTGAAGATGCTCAGGGTTTGCTGCAATGGGTGCGGGTTGCCGACTTGCTCGACGATCAGGTTCGCGCGCTGCTGTTTCCGTCGCAGCCGTTGGACCTGGCACTGCTTGAGGAGCGGCCATGAGCAGTGATCAACGGTTTTTCGATTTCCTCAAAGAGCGCATCGGTCTCGACGTGACCTCGGTGGGCCCGGCGATCATCGAGCGTGCGGTGCGCCAGCGCAGCACGGCATCCAACGCGCTGACGGCCGATGAGTACTGGCACACCTTGCAGGGTTCGCAGGACGAGCAGCAGGCGTTGATCGAAGCGGTGATTGTCCCCGAGACCTGGTTTTTCCGTTACCCGGAATCCTTCGCCACGTTGGCGAAATTGGCCACCAAACGCCTGAACGACATCAACAACATGCGCGCACTGCGGATTCTCAGCCTGCCGTGTTCCACCGGTGAAGAACCGTATTCCATCGCCATGGCGTTGCTCGATGCCGGGTTACAGCCGCACCAGTTCAAGGTCGAAGGCATGGACGTCAGTCCGTTGTCGGTGGAAAAAGCCCGGCGCGCGCTGTACGGCAAGAATTCGTTTCGGGGTCAGGACATCGCCTTTCGCGACCGGCATTTCGCCGCCGAAGGCGAGGGCTATCGCCTCAGCGGGCGAGTGCTCGAACAAGTGCGTCTGCAGGTCGGCAATCTGCTGGATCCGACATTGTTGGCCAACGAGCCGCCGTATGACTTTGTGTTTTGCCGCAACCTGCTGATCTATTTCGATCAGCCGACCCAGCAGCAAGTGTTCGAAGTGCTCAAGCGTTTGACCCATGTGGATGGCGTGCTGTTTATCGGCCCGGCCGAGGGCAGTTTGCTCGGCCGTTTCGGCATGCGTTCGATCGGCATCCCGCAGTCCTTTGCGTTCAGTCGTCAGAGCGCACCAGAGCCTGCGCCCATTGCGACGTTCGTTCCGACGCCTCTGCCCGTGCACCAAGCGGTGCGCAGCGTGACACCGCCGCCCGTTCGCAATCGACCCTTCGCAACGGTGGCGCCGCTGCCTGTCGTGACGAAAGTCGCCAACCCGGACACCGCCGCACTGCTGGCGAACATCGCCGCGCTGGCCAACGAAGGCAAAAGTGCCGAGGCCCGCGCCGCGTGCGATAGCTATTTGCGCAGTCATGAACCCGTGGCCCAAGTCTTCTACTGGCTGGGCTTGCTCAGCGATGTCGCCGGCAGAGTCCTTGAGGCTCAGGGTTTTTATCGCAAGGCGTTGTACCTCGACCCGCACCATCCCGACGCGTTGATGCACCTGGCGGCGTTGCTGCAATCCCTGGGCGACACGGCGGGAGCCAGACGATTGCAGGACCGCGCCGCCCGCAGTGAGCGCGCCGCTGACAGTGAGCGTAACCGATGATCGCCGCCGACACTTTTAGCCTCACCCATCAAGATGCCCAGGCCATCGATGACTGCTGGAACCGCATCGGTATCCACGGCGACAAGTCCTGCCCGCTACTGAGCGATCACATTCACTGCCGCAATTGCGCGGTGTATTCGGCCGCGGCGACGCGCTTGCTCGACCGCTACGCGTTACAACAGGAAGACCGCGGGCAAGTCTCCACGGCGGTCGAGAGCGAGGTGAAAACCCGTTCGCTGCTGATGTTCCGTCTGGGCGAAGAATGGCTGGCCCTGGCCACTCGCAGTCTGGTGGAAGTGGCGCCGCTGCAAGCGATTCATTCCCTGCCGCACCAACGCTCCCGGGCCTTGCTCGGCGTGGCCAATGTGCGCGGCGCGTTGGTGGCGTGCCTGTCGCTGGTGGAATTACTGGCGCTCGACGGCGCCAGCAGCGTGGCGACCGGCGCACGGGTCATGCCGAGGATGCTGATCATCGCTGCCCACGGCGGACCGGTGGTGGTGCCGGTGGATGAAGTGGACGGGATTCACGCCATCGACGAACACCTCCTCGAGGCGGCGTCCCGCTCCGGCACGCAGGCCAGCGCCAAATACACCCGTGGCGTGTTGCAATTCAAAGGTCGCAGCCTGCGTTGGCTGGATGAAGAACAGCTGCTGTCCGCCGTGACCCGGAGCCTCACATGACCCCCGAGCAAATGCGCGACGCCTCTTTGCTGGAACTGTTCAGTCTGGAAGCCGAGGCCCAGACCTTGGTGCTAAGCGCCGGCCTGCTGGCGCTCGAGCGCGATCCGACCCAGGCCGATTACCTCGAGTCGTGCATGCGCGCGGCCCACTCGCTCAAGGGCGCGGCGCGGATTGTCGGCGTCGATGCCGGGGTCAGCGTCGCCCATGTGATGGAAGATTACCTGGTCAGCGCCCAGGAAGGGCGCCTGTACCTTCGGCCCGAATACATTGATGCACTGTTGCAAGGCACCGATCTGCTGATGCGAATTGCGACGCCGAACAACGCTCCGGCGCCTGCGGATATCGAAGCTTACGTCGTCTTGATGGGACGGCTGCTTGATCACATGGTGGCTACCCCCATCGCGCCGCCGATGGCAGAACTTCAGCTGGAACCGCCGACGCCCAAGGCTGAACCGCCCATGCCGGCCGCCACCGACGCCCCCCCGGCAGCGCCCGCCGAGCCAACGCCCAAGACTAAACGCACCACCGAAAACGGCGAGCGGGTGCTGCGGGTCACGGCCGAACGCCTGAACAGCCTGCTTGATCTGTCGAGCAAATCCCTGGTGGAAACCCTGCGGCTCAAACCGCACCTGGCCACCATGCAACGCCTCAAGCGTATGCAGAACAAGGGCCTGCGGGCCCTGGAAAACCTCAACGTCCACCTCAAGGAACATGCCTTGAGTCTGGAAGCACAGGAAGCCCTCGAAGACGCTCGTCGGCTACTGGCTGAATCTCAGCAATTGCTGGTGGAAAAGAACGCCGAACTGGATGAGTTCGCCTGGCAGGCCAGTCAGCGGGCGCAAGTGTTGTACGACACCGCGCTGGCCTGCCGCATGCGGCCGTTTGCCGATGTGTTGGCCGGGCAAGGGCGCATGGTCCGCGACCTCGGTCGCAGCCTCGGCAAACAGGTGCGGCTGGAGATCGAGGGTGAGAAAACCCAGGTCGACCGCGACGTGTTGGAAAAGCTTGAAGCGCCGCTGACCCACCTGCTGCGCAATGCCGTGGATCACGGCATCGAATCCCCGGAGCAACGGCTATTGGCGGGCAAACCCGCTGAAGGCCTGATCCGTTTGCGCGCTTCCCATCAGGCCGGATTGTTGCTGCTGGAACTGAGTGATGACGGCAATGGCGTCGATCTGGAAAAGGTCCGCCGCAGCATCATCGAGCGCCAATTGTCCCCGGCCGAAACCGCCGCGCAATTGAGTGAAGAAGAGCTGCTGACCTTCCTGTTTCTACCGGGTTTCAGCCTGCGCGACACGGTCACCGAAGTCTCCGGGCGCGGCGTCGGACTGGATGCGGTCCAGCACATGGTTCGTCAGTTGCGTGGCGCGGTCGTGCTGGAGCAGGCGGCGGGCGAGGGCAGTCGTTTCCATCTTGAAGTGCCGCTGACCTTGTCGGTGGTGCGCAGTCTGGTGGTGGAAGTCGGTGACGAGGCGTATGCCTTCCCGCTGGCCCACATCGAACGGATGTGCGATCTGGAGCAGGCGGACATTGTCCAGGTCGAAGGCCGGCAACATTTCTGGCACGAAGGCCGGCATGTCGGGCTGGTCGCGGCCAGTCAGCTGTTGCAGCGTCCGGCGGGCCAGAACAGTCAGCAAACCCTCAAAGTGGTGGTGATTCGCGAGCGCGAGGCGATTTACGGCGTGGCGGTCGAGCGTTTTATCGGCGAGCGGACGTTGGTCGTTTTGCCGCTGGATGAGCGTCTGGGCAAGGTGCAGGACATTTCCGCCGGGGCCTTGCTCGACGATGGTTCGGTGGTGCTGATCGTCGACGTCGAGGACATGCTGCGTTCGGTGGACAAACTGCTCAATACCGGGCGTCTTGAGCGCATTGCCCGCCAAGGCAACCAGGCGGTTGAAGCGGCTCGAAAACGGATTCTGGTGGTCGACGATTCGCTGACCGTACGTGAGCTGCAACGCAAGTTGCTACTCAATCGCGGCTACGACGTGGCGGTGGCGGTGGACGGGATGGATGGCTGGAACGCTTTGCGATCGGAGGATTTCGACCTGCTGATCACTGACATCGATATGCCACGCATGGATGGCATCGAACTGGTGTCTTTATTGCGTCGGGACAATCGCCTGCAATCCCTGCCGGTGATGGTGGTGTCTTACAAGGATCGTGAAGAGGACCGTCGCCGTGGACTGGACGCTGGAGCCGACTATTATCTAGCCAAAGCCAGTTTTCATGACGACGCCCTGCTTGACGCGGTGGTTGAGCTCATTGGAGGAGCGCGTGTATGAAAATAGCGATCGTCAATGACATGCCCATGGCGGTAGAGGCTCTACGCCGCGCCTTGGCGTTCGAGCCGGCGCACGAGGTGGTCTGGGTCGCCAGTAATGGGGCCGAGGCGGTGCAGCGTTGCGCTGAAAATACGCCGGATCTGATTCTGATGGACTTGATCATGCCGGTGATGGATGGCATCGAGGCGACCCGGCGGATCATGGCCGAGACGCCGTGCGCGATTGTCATCGTTACGGTCGACCGCCAGCAGAACGTGCATCGGGTGTTTGAGGCCATGGGTCACGGCGCGCTGGATGTGGTCGATACGCCGGCCATCGGTGCCGGCAATGCCCAAGAGGCCGCGGCCCCGTTACTGCGCAAGATCATGAACATCGGTTGGCTGATCGGTGAGCGTGGCAATCGCGAGCGTGCCGCCCCGAGCCCGCTGCGCAGTTCCGGTTCGCGCCAGCGCCTGATCGCCATTGGCTCATCCGCCGGTGGGCCGGCCGCGCTGGAAGTATTGCTCAAGGGGTTGCCGCGAGATTTTTCGGCCGCCATCGTTCTGGTGCAGCACGTGGACCAGGTGTTTGCCGCCGGCATGGCCGAATGGCTCAGCAGCGCCAGCGGCTTGAATGTGCGCCTGGCCCAGGAAGGTGAGCCTCCGCAGGCCGGCTCGGTGTTGCTGGCGGGCACCAACCACCATATTCGCTTGTTGAAAAACGGCACGCTGGCCTACACCGCCGAACCGGTCAACGAAATCTACCGGCCCTCGATCGATGTGTTCTTCGAGAGCGTGGCCAGTTACTGGAACGGCGATGCCGTGGGTGTTTTGCTCACCGGCATGGGACGCGATGGCGCACAGGGGCTTAAACTCATGCGCCAACAGGGCTACCTGACCATCGCTCAGGATCAGAACAGCAGTGCGGTGTACGGAATGCCGAAGGCGGCAGCGGCCATCGACGCCGCTGTGGAGATTCGCCCACTGGAAAAGATAGCGCCACGGTTGCTGGAAATTTTCCCCAAATGAACACTTTTCACAGCAATCTGGCCCAAGTAGTACTCAGGTGACTGCCCATGACTGAATTACAGCTCGACGACTTCAAAACCGACGAAAACGCCGCCATGGTGTTGTTGGTAGACGATCAGGCAATGATCGGCGAGGCGGTGCGCCGCGGGTTGTCGAACGAAGATAACATCGACTTCCACTTCTGCGCCGACCCGCATCAGGCCATCGCCCATGCGATCCGCATCAAACCGACAGTGATCCTCCAGGATCTGGTGATGCCCGGTCTTGACGGCTTGAGTCTGGTGCGCGAGTACCGCAACCATCCGGCGACCAAGGACATCCCGATCATTGTCCTGTCGACCAAGGAAGACCCGCTGATCAAGAGCGCGGCGTTTGCGGCCGGGGCCAATGATTACCTGGTCAAGTTGCCGGACAACATCGAACTGGTGGCGCGCATCCGCTACCACTCGCGTTCCTACATGACGTTGCTGCAGCGTGACGCCGCGTATCGCGCGCTGCGGGTCAGCCAGCAGCAGTTGCTCGACACCAACCTGGTGCTGCAACGCTTGATGAACTCAGACGGCCTGACCGGGCTGTCGAACCGCCGGCATTTCGACGAATACCTGGAGCTTGAGTGGCGCCGTTCGCTGCGCGACCAGAGCCAACTGTCGCTGCTGATGATCGATGTCGACTACTTCAAGTCCTACAACGACAGCTTCGGCCACCTTGAAGGCGATGAAGCCCTGCGCAAAGTGGCCACGGCGATTCGTGATGCCAGCGCCCGACCTTCGGACCTGCCGGCCCGTTACGGCGGCGAAGAGTTCGCCCTGGTGCTGCCCAATACTTCGCCGGGCGGCGCGCGACTGGTCGCGGAAAAACTGCGCCAGACGGTGGCTTCGCTAAAGATTCCGCATATTTTCCCGGCCGAAGGTTCGAGCCTGACCATCAGCATCGGTCTGTCGACCATGACCCCGCAACCGGGCGGCGATTGCCGTCAGTTGATCTCGGCGGCGGACAAGGGGCTGTACCTGGCGAAGAACAATGGGCGTAATCAGGTCGGGATTGAGTGAAAGGGCTGGTTGGTATCTGTGTTGTAGCTTGAGTCCACCCCTCACCCCAACCCTCTCCCCCCGGGGGAGAGGGGGGAAAGGGAGCCGATCGGGGGATTTTAGAAACTGAGTTCGACTCGGAATTTTCAGGTCGCAGTATTTCGCAAGACACCTAGGTCAGTCCCCTCGCCCCTTGGGGATAGGGTGAGGGTGAGGGGGAGCGATCTCAACCCCGATAAAGAACCCGCTAAAGCCGCCAGGCGGGCTGCCGTGACAGCCTGTTTACGTTATACTCGCCGGCTTTCAAAAGTTCGCCAACGAGTGCTGCCCGCCATGGAAATCAACCCGATCCTTAACAGTATCAAGGACCTGTCCGAGCGCTCCGAAACTATTCGGGGGTATCTTTGACTACGATCAAAAGCATGAGCGTCTGACTGAAGTCAATCGCGAGCTTGAAGATCCGTCTGTCTGGAACAACCCGACGTACGCTCAGGAGCTGGGCCGCGAGCGGTCCCTGCTGGCTCAGATCGTCGAAACCCTCGACGAAATGCACACAGGCCTGGCCGACGCCAAAGACCTGCTGCTGATGTCCGCCGAAGAAGAAGACCAGGCCGCCGTCGACGACGTCGCTGCCGAAGTCGAGCGCCTACGCGAGTCGCTGGAAAAACTCGAATTCCGTCGCATGTTCAGCGGTGAGATGGACGCCAACAATGCCTACCTGGACATCCAGGCCGGCTCCGGCGGCACCGAGGCTCAAGACTGGGCCAACATCCTGCTGCGCATGTACCTGCGCTGGGCCGACAAACGCGGTTTCGACGCGACCATCATGGAGCTGTCCGCCGGTGAAGTCGCCGGGATCAAGGGCGCGACCGTGCACATCAAGGGCGAATACGCCTTTGGCTGGTTGCGGACCGAAATCGGCGTGCACCGTCTGGTGCGCAAGAGCCCGTTCGACTCCGGCAACCGTCGTCACACCTCGTTCTCGGCTGTGTTCGTGTCGCCGGAAATCGATGACAACATCGAAATCGACATCAACCCGTCGGACCTGCGCATCGACACCTACCGCTCCTCCGGTGCCGGTGGTCAGCACGTAAACACCACCGACTCGGCCGTGCGTATTACTCACGTACCGACCAACACCGTGGTCAGCTGCCAGAACGAACGCTCCCAGCACGCCAACAAAGACACCGCGATGAAAATGTTGCGGGCGCGCTTGTACGAGCAGGAAGTGCAGAAACGCAACGCCGCGTCCCAGGCCCTGGAAGACACCAAGTCCGACATCGGCTGGGGTCACCAGATCCGCTCGTATGTACTCGATGCGTCGCGAATCAAGGATTTGCGCACTAACATCGAACGCAGCGACTGCGACAAGGTGCTCGACGGCGACATCGACGAATACCTGGTGGCCAGCCTGAAGCAAGGGCTGTAAGGCCTGCACTGCAGTGGTCGCTGATACACCGCGACCCTGTAGGAGCATGGCTTGCCCGCGATCCCCAGCCGAAGGCTGGGGGCAACGAACCTGTGATGGAATTTTTAAAGACATGAGCGACCTAGAACTCGACCCGCAAGCCCTGCAACAGGAAGAAAACTCCCTGATCGCCCTGCGCAAGGAAAAGCTGGCTGCCGAGCGCGCCAAGGGCAATGCCTTCCCGAACGACTTCCGCCGCGACAACTACTGCGAAGACTTGCAGAAACAGTACGCGGACAAGACCAAGGAAGAGCTGGCAGAGGCTGCGATTCCGGTCAAGGTTGCCGGTCGCATCATGCTCAACCGTGGCTCGTTCATGGTGATCCAGGACATGACCGGTCGCATTCAGGTCTACGTCAACCGTAAAACCCTGTCCGAAGAAACCCTGGCCTCGGTGAAAACCTGGGACATGGGCGACATCATCGCAGCCGTTGGCACCCTGGCGCGTTCCGGCAAGGGCGACCTGTACGTCGAAATGACTGAAGTGCGCCTGCTGACCAAGTCCCTGCGTCCGCTGCCGGACAAACACCACGGCCTGACCGACACCGAACAGCGCTATCGCCAGCGTTACGTTGACCTGATCGTCAACGAAGAGGTGCGCCAGACCTTCCGCGTACGTTCGCAAGTGATTGCGCACATCCGCAGCTTCCTGATGCAGCGTGACTTCCTGGAAGTGGAAACCCCGATGCTGCAAACCATTCCGGGTGGCGCGGCAGCCAAGCCGTTCGAGACTCACCACAACGCGCTGGACCTGGAAATGTTCCTGCGTATCGCGCCTGAGCTGTACCTCAAGCGTCTGGTGGTCGGTGGTTTTGAAAAGGTCTTCGAGATCAACCGCAACTTCCGTAACGAAGGCGTTTCGACTCGTCACAACCCTGAATTCACCATGTTGGAGTTCTACCAGGCTTACGCCGACTACGAAGACAACATGGACCTGACCGAGGAACTGTTCCGCGAGCTGGCGCAGCTGGTTCTGGGCAGCACCGACGTGCCTTACGGCGACAAAGTGTTCCACTTCGGCGAACCGTTCGTGCGTCTGTCGGTGTTCGACTCGATCCTCAAGTACAACCCTGAGCTGACCGCTGACGACCTGACGGATATCGAGAAGGCCCGCGCCATCGCCAAGAAGGCCGGCGCCAAGGTGCTGGGCTTCGAAGGTCTGGGCAAATTGCAGGTGATGATTTTCGAAGAGCTGGTCGAGCACAAGCTGGAGCAGCCGCACTTCATCACGCAATACCCGTTCGAAGTGTCGCCGCTGGCCCGTCGTAACGACGACAACCCGAACGTCACCGACCGTTTCGAACTGTTCATCGGTGGCCGCGAAATCGCCAACGCCTACTCCGAGTTGAACGACGCGGAAGACCAGGCCGAGCGCTTCATGGCGCAGGTGGCTGACAAGGACGCCGGCGACGACGAGGCCATGCACTACGACGCCGACTTCGTTCGCGCGCTGGAGTACGGTATGCCGCCAACGGCCGGTGAAGGTATCGGCATCGACCGTCTGGTGATGCTGCTGACCAACTCCCCGTCGATCCGCGACGTGATCCTGTTCCCGCACATGCGGCCGCAAGCGTAAGTGTTTCGATAAAAAAGCCGCCTAAAACAGGCGGCTTTTTATTGCCTGTCTGGTACAAACGTATCATTTGGTTACTTTTGAAGTTAGAGAGGAATACCTGTCGTGAACCGTGCAATTGCTCAAGAGGGTGCAGCGGACGTCGCCACTGCGGTCGCTGAAAGTGTTCAGTACCAGGGTCGCAAGGCTAGCCGACAGGGCAGTGAGCAGCGTCGACAGGACATTCTCGATGCGGCGATGCGCATTGTCGTGCGCGATGGCGTGCGGGCCGTGCGTCACCGCGCGGTGGCCGCCGAGGCTGGTGTGCCGCTGTCGGCCACCACTTACTATTTCAAGGACATCGATGACCTGCTCACCGATACCTTTGCCCAATACGTGGAACGCAGCGCGGCGTTCATGGCCAAGTTGTGGACCAGCAACGAAGGCCTGCTGCGCGAGATGGTTGCTTATGGCGATGGCAGCCCCGAGTCCCGTTCACAGCTGGCGGACGATATCGCGCGGCTGACCGCCGATTATGTGCAGCGGCAATTGCACAACCGTCGCGAACACTTGATGGCCGAGCAGGCGTTCCGTCAGGAAGCCCTGTTGAACCCGCGCCTGGCGGTGTTGGTGCGCTCGCATCAGCAAATTCTTCTGCAAGGCACCTGCCATTTTTTCGAGGTGTTGGGTTCCCGCGAGCCACAACAGGATGCCAAAGTGTTGACGGCGATTATCGGACGGATGGAATATCAGGGCCTGCTCAACGACGCCGAGCCTGTCGCCGAAGCCGAAATGCTCGGCATCCTGACTCGCTACATGCATTTGGTATTGGCATCGGTATAACCCCAGTGGGCGCCACACCTCCTGTGGGAGTGAGCCTGCTCGCGATAGCGGTTTTACATTCAACATTGATGTTGGCTGACACACCGCTATCGCGAGCAGGCTCGCTCCCACAAGGGGCGGCGGTCACTTGAGGTCCGTGTGTGTTCAAAGGGAGTGTTGAATGAAAGCCTGGCGTGTCGTTGTGATCGCCTTGTCGTTCCTGCTGCTCAGCGGCTGTCTGGTGACCTTCAAGGAGCCGCTGCCCTCGAGCGAGCCCGCGCCTAAAGGGTTGCTCGGCAAATGGACCAGCACCAACGCCTGGGGCGAGCCGCTCAATCTGGAGCTGACGCGCCTGGGCGACAATCACTATCAGGCCGTCAGCTACTTCAAGGCTAAACCCAAGGAGCGTGAAGCCTGTCCCTTCACGGTGACTCGCCATGGCAGTCGCTGGTACCTGTCGGCCAAGGTGCCGGCGCAATTCGGTGGGCATTTCACGCTTTTGGGTTTTGAGCTCACCGATAAGCATGAACTGGTGGTCTATAACCTCGACCTCGAGCAGATCAACCAGGCCCTGAGGCAAAAAATCCTCAACGGCGAAGGCTTCCAGACCGACGACGGTGACGGCGTGTTGATCAACAACAATCTGGACCAGGTCTTCGCCTACCTTGATGACCCGGCCAATTCCGATGTGTTCGTCGAGGCCGTGCGCTATCAGCGCCTGGCCAAAGCCAAATAAACCCAGCACGTAAACGGTTTTTCTACAGGAGTTTCGGGTGGACGATTACCAGCAGTCGATACGCATTTTGTCCGATCGCATTGTGCTGGCGCAGACGCCGATTCGCGTCCTGGATGCGGTGAAGTGGGACGACAACATCCGCAAGGGTTTCCTCAAGGCCAAGGGCAAGGAAATGCCGGCGGTGGACCGCGATTACTACCTGAACCGGCCGCTGGCGTTCGACTCCAGCAAGGTGAAGCTGGAATTCCAGAACATCGAGCGCGACATCACCCGTCAGCTGGGTCAGTTCAACCCGGTCGGCCAGATCATGCGCCGCATGTGCAAGGAATACCGGATGGTGGTGCGCATGCTCGAAGCGCGCGGCACCGAGGATTTCGGGCTGATTTCACAGGAGCTTTACGGTGCCGCTTCCGACGCGTTCCACGCCGGCGATCCGACCCTTTCCGACCTGGGCCTGATGCTCTCGGATTACCTGAACAACATCGATGGCCGTGGCGACCTGAAGGACGAACCGAAAATCCTCACCGCCAAGGAAGCCGTCCACCTGCTGCAAACCCGCTTGAACAAGGTGTTCGGCGAGGCCGAGGAAACCATTCGCGTATTCGAGTCCGACGGGATCGTTGCCGATGCGGCGGCCGGCGCCGACTACATCAAGATCCGCGCCGACGCGATGTTCAACGACCGTGACGTACGCGCTCTGGAAGTCCACGAAGGGCTGGTGCATGTGGGGACCACGCTCAATGGTCTGAACCAGCCGATCTGCACCTTCCTCTCCAAAGGCCCGCCGTCGTCGACAGTGACTCAGGAAGGCCTGGCGATCCTGATGGAAATCATCACCTTCGCCTCGTACCCGAGCCGCCTGCGCAAACTGACCAACCGCACCCGCGCCATTCACATGGTGGAAGAGGGCGCGGACTTCCTGCAGATCTTCGAGTTCTTCCGCGAGCAAGGGTTTGAAATGGCCGAAAGCTACGGCAACGCCAGTCGGGTTTTCCGTGGCTCGGTGCCGACAGGTCTGCCATTTACCAAAGACTTGTCCTACCTCAAGGGCTTTATCATGGTTTACAACTACATTCAGTTGGCCGTGCGTAAAGGCAAGCTTGAGCAGATACCGCTGCTGTTTTGCGGCAAGACCACGCTGGAAGACATGCGCACCTTGCGTCAGTTGGTGGACGAAGGACTGGTGGTGCCACCGAAGTATTTGCCGGATCAGTTCCGTGACCTGAACGCGCTGTCGGCGTGGATGTGCTTCTCCAACTTCCTCAATCACCTGAGCCTGGACCGGATCGAAGCGGATTACTCCAATATCCTCTAACGTGTACGCCGTTCAAATGTGGGAGCGGCGGTGCGGCGATCCGACTTGCTCGCGAATGCGGTCTAACATTCAACATTTCTGTTGTCTGACACAC
>NZ_JAHBDP010000096.1:0-42745 GCF_019956495.1 Pseudomonas sp. BF-B-26
GATTTATCCCCTCGCCACATGGCTCGCTCCCACATTGGTTTTATGGTGTTACTCAAGAATAAGGATCAGGCCATGCGCGCACTGGCTGCATTGAGTCGTTTTGTCGGCAACACCTTCGCTTACTGGGTACTGATTTTCGCCGTCGTGGCGTTCCTGCAACCGTCCTGGTTCATAGGCCTGAAGGGCGCGATCGTACCGCTGTTGGGCCTGGTGATGTTCGGCATGGGCCTGACCCTCAAACTCGAAGACTTCGCCGAAGTCGCTCGCCATCCATGGCGCGTGGCCCTGGGCGTGGTTGCGCATTTCGTGATCATGCCCGGTGTGGCGTGGTTACTTTGCCAGGCGTTCCACTTGCCGCCGGAGATCGCTGTCGGCGTCATCCTAGTCGGCTGCTGCCCTAGCGGCACCTCGTCGAACGTAATGACCTGGCTGGCCCGCGGCGATCTGGCGTTGTCGGTGGCCATCGCCGCTGTCACCACCCTCCTCGCCCCGCTGCTGACCCCGGCGCTGATCTGGCTGCTGGCCTCAGCCTGGTTGCCGGTGTCGTTCATGGAGCTGTTCTGGTCGATCCTGCAAGTGGTGCTGCTGCCAATCGTGCTCGGCGTGGTTGCCCAACGCGTACTCGGTGATCGGGTTCGTCACGCGGTAGAGGTGTTGCCGCTGGTGTCGGTGGTGAGCATCGTAATCATCGTCACTGCCGTGGTGGCTGCCAGCCAGGCGAAGATTGCCGAATCCGGCCTGCTGATCATGGCCGTGGTGATGCTGCACAACAGCTTTGGCTATCTGCTGGGTTACTTCACCGCAAGGCTGTTCAAGTTGCCACTGGCCCAGCGTAAATCCCTGGCGCTGGAAGTCGGCATGCAGAACTCCGGGTTGGGGGCTGCCTTGGCCAGTGCGCACTTCTCACCGCTGGCGGCGGTGCCGAGTGCGCTGTTCAGCGTCTGGCACAACATCTCCGGGGCACTGCTTTCGACGTATTTCCGTCGGATGAGCGAAAAAGAAGATCGGGAAACTGCGGCGCAGCAGGCTATCGACTGATCCGAAAACTTGATCCCCGGGTTAATGATGGGCACTCTATTGCAAAACGTGAGGACGACCTCGCGGCTCGATCGAGTCATTAATCTGGGGACGACCCCGTCAATCGATGGAGGTCTCTCATGTCCTGGATCATTCTGTTTTTCGCCGGCCTGTTCGAAGTTGGCTGGGCCGTCGGCCTGAAATACACCGATGGCTTCAGCCGCCCTCTCCCCACCGCATTGACCGTTGCCGCCATGGCTATCAGCCTTGGCTTGCTGGGCCTCGCCATGAAGGAGTTGCCGCTGGGCACGGCCTACGCGATCTGGACCGGTGTCGGTGCGGTCGGGACGGTCATTGCCGGGATCATTCTGTTCGGTGAATCCATGGCGCTGTTCAGACTCGCCAGTGTGGCGTTGATCATTTCCGGGCTGGTTGGGCTGAAAATCAGCGCCTGACTTTACTGCCGTTACTAAAAAGCCCGCCCCCCTATTGATACTGACAGGGGGAGCGGGCTTTTTTTATGGCGTGTATTAACCGATCAGCTCTCGGCCAGCTCCATGCGTTCACGCGCCACAGGAGCCTTTTGCGCATGCTCAAGCTGCATGCAACGCTCCAGGAACAGGAACATGTAGTCGTAGCTCTTGCAGACGGCCTGACGCAATTCCATTTGCAGGGATTTGCTTGGGTTCATACCCGCCAGCGTGCAGATGATTTCCAGGGCTTCCCACGGATGGGCATCGTCGTACTGGGCATGCATTTTCAACCATTTCATGGCTCGCTTGCGATCTTCCTCCGGGAATGAGGCCGCGTAGACACCACTGGAACAGACCAGCGCCGACCACTCCCCGGTCGCACCTTCAATGGCGTAGTTGGTGGCGGCAATGGCAACGATCAGCGAATCCGACGAGCTGGTGTGCCAGCACCAGTGGCTCAAGGCGTGAAGTTCAGGGACAACCTTTTGCGCTTGCAGATCTTCCAGGCTGACGCCGTGAGCACGACTCCAGTGCACCCAGTAATCGGCATGGTTCAATTCGACTCGAATGTTACGCATCAACCAGCGACGTGCCATGTCTTCACCTGGATGGCGGGCAAAGCGAGTCTTGGTCAGGTTCTGTGCCATATATAACGCGAACTGTTCGACCACCGGCCAGCCACCAATCAGGTACTGACGCATAGTCTTTGCACTGAGTTTGTTATCACGCAGACGCTGATACAGTTCGTGTTCGACAACCCGGCGCTTGCTCTCGCTGCAATCATGGATCAGGCGTTGAGCCCAGCCGGGATAACTTGCAGCTTCCATGAGCGGTCCGGTTCGGTTGAATGTGTCGATCACTGTCGAGCTCCTTTTGATTGTGATTATAAGGATCAGCAAGAGATTTCAACGGAACGTGCCAGGCGCCTTGAATAACAAAGGCTGAGGCCTGGCTGGACGACTTTGTAAACTGTCGCTGGTAAACAAATGCGGGCGTTCAATCACATACCCTTGAGCGTAATCCACCCCGATCTCCAGCAATGCCTGCTCGATCTGGGGTGTTTCAACAAACTCGGCAATCGTACGTTTACCCATAACATGACCGATGTGATTGATCACTTCGACCATGGCGCGGTTAATCGGGTCGTCCAGCATATCCTTTACGAAACTCCCGTCGATCTTCAAGAAGTCTACAGGTAAATGTTTCAAGTAGGCGAATGAGGACATTCCGGCGCAAAAGTCATCCAGCGAAAAGTGGCAGCCTAAACCTTTGAGTTCATTAATAAATTTGATTGCACTTCCGAGATTGGAAATTGCACTGGTTTCGGTGATTTCAAAACAAATCATTTCAGGCGGTATGGAGTAAGTAACAAACTGTTCACGCAGGAAGTGCAGAAACGCCTCATCTCCGATAGTTGTGCCTGACAGATTAATCGCACACATGGCCAATGGTCCTTTGTGCTGTTCGGCTATGCAGTGGGCAATAATTTTGAAAACGTTCTGTACAACCCAGCGATCAAGGGACGTCATCAGACCATAACGCTCAGCAGCTGGAATGAAACTGTCGGGCAAAATCATGCGTCCGGCTTCGTCATGCAGGCGCAACAGAATTTCGATATGCCCACCGCCCTTCTCGATATGACCAAGGGGCGCGATTTCCTGGGCGTACAGACAGAAGCGGTCTTCTTCCAGCGCCAAGTGCAAGCGCTGCACCCAAGCCATCTCGCCGAAGCGCAGGGACAGTTCCGAATCATCCGCGTGATAGACCTGAACCCGATTGCGGCCCTTTTCCTTGGCCATGTAGCAGGCCATGTCGGCAGCGCGCAGCGAGGCTTCGAGCGTGGTCGGATTCTGAGTGACGTGAACCAGCCCGATGCTCACAGTGGTCACGAAGGGTCGGCCTTTCCAGACGAAGTGCAGGTTCTGCACGGTCTGACGCAGGCCCTCGGCGATTTTCTCGGCGGCTTCCGGGGCGCAGTTCTCCAGCAGGATGCCAAACTCGTCGCCACCCAGGCGGGCCAAGGTATCGCCTTCGCGCAAACCCGATTGCAGCAGAGCGCAGATATGCCGCAGCAACTCGTCACCCGCCGCATGGCCGCAGGTATCGTTGACCAGTTTGAACTGATCCAGATCGAGGAACATCAGCGCATGGCGCCCCGACTGCCGTGTCAGGTTGTGCAGCGCCTGTTCCAGGCGATATTCGAACTCGCGGCGGTTGGCGAGCCCGGTCAAGGCGTCATGGGTCGCTTGCCAGGACAGATTGGCAATGTATTGCCGCTCCTGTGTCATATCGTGCAGCACCAGCACCGTGCCGCTGACCTTGCCGGCGTTGCGGATCGGCGCACCGACCAGGGTCACCGAAACCGTACTGCCATCCAGGCGCTGGATCAGTTTGGAGTGTTCGCTGCCACCACTCAGCTGTCCGCTCAAAATGTGTTCGATCAACGTAAAGCCATCGGCCTGAGCGTTCTCGTCCAGCAGATTGAACAGCGCCGCCAGCGGCAAACCCGTCGCCTGCTCGGCCTTCCAGTGAGTCAACGCCTCGGCGGCCGGGTTCATGTAGGCGATCTCGCCTTCGACATTCGTGGTGATCACACCATCGCCGATCGATTGCAAAGTGATTTGTGCCCGGTCTTTCTCCAACTGCAGAGCGTCGGCGAAGGCATGGCGCTGCTTGAGCAGTTTGTGCGTGCGCATCAAGGCCAGGAGGATCAAACCCAGGGCCGTGGCGAGGTTGGTCACCAGCAACACCCGCAGGATCATCCGCGAGCCTTCGCCCAAGGCATCGCTGAAAGCCTTCGCCGCCGGTGTCACACTTTCGTTGATGACGAATATCTGATCCTTCCAGCGCTTGATATCGGTATCGGTGGCCTGACCGGCGGTGATGCGCTGATGCATCTCCCGCGCAATGGCATCGAGTTGCACCAGATACGCATCGCCCACCCTCCAGAGGTCGATGGCTTTCTCGTGGTAAGTGAAGTGCCGGAAATTCAGGTACAGCCAGATCACACTATTGATGTCATCCGGGTGGTTACCGCCCTTGAGGATCGCCACGCGCGCGGCTTCGATATTCGGCGGCTGATGATCCAGCGCCACACGCAATTCGTGGCCACCCTGAGGCACCGCAATCGCGTTCAGGTATTTGTTGAATATCGTCTCGTCGCGGCTATCGGCGTAGAGATTGAGGTAGTAGATGGCGTCTTTTTGGCCTTTGGACCAGAGGCTTTCACCGGCAACGTAGCCGCGAACCGCCGACAGAACGTACAGGCTCACGCCGCCGAGCATCGCCTGAAACAGCACGACGGCGATAAATGGCCAGACGATGCCCAACAACCGTGGCGTTCCGAGAGTCCGCGTTTGTTTCATGAGATCCCTTGCATTAGCACTGCTTGATCGTCTTCCGGACGAAATCGCTACAGCTAGACTAGGGTGCGTTCCAAGCCCCGGCAAGTGATCAACAAAAAACACCCTGCGGTCCCCTCGCGATATATATACCGCATGGACTCTCTTCCAGGTCGTTGTAATCGGTACCGATCCCCCTGCTGCACCGCAGGGAACCAACCGAAACAAGACAAGAGAAGCCGCATCGTGCATACAACCCCTTCAAATGGCGTTTCAAGCGCCCCAGGCACTTCATCCCCGACCACCGCTCAGGTCCATCAGGGTCAACTCCAGGACTATGAACTGTTGCGATCAGTTTTACGTGGGGAGGTGGGTTCACTGTCCAGCTTTGCCCAAACGCTACTCAGGCCACAATCCTTTTCACCCTTGCATCATGAAAGCGAAACTGGCCAGGAAGCGTTACAGCAGTTGCTTGTGGATCCCGACTACCGTGCACTGTGCAAAAAAAACAATATCTCCCCACACTATCTGATCGTCACCTTGAAAGAAGGGGCCTTTGTTTATGAGACTTCTGGTCGCGAAGGTGCAAACAAGATCGAATTGACCCTGACAGGAAACGAAAACTGGCAAGCACTTCGAACCCGGATCGAAAAGGCTGCCACCTTGCTGGGTGGACAAATTCGCTATGACCGCCTGATCTCGGCACCCAGGATTGCCACGTTTTACGGGTTACACCCTTGGGATCCGGCCAACACCGCTAAACATCAGGCCGCCATCGACACCCTTGAAGAAAAGATCGCAAGTTTTCAATTGGGGCTCGAGGACGATTTCAACATACTGGACCTCAAACCAACTCTTAAGAAAGAAGATCGACAGGTTTCTTTTCAAGGTGTCCTGACAACCGAATCCCGTGATGAATTGCAAGGGCAGTTCATTAAAGGCGAGATTAAAAGAGTCATCCAATCGTTTCTACCTGATGGGGTTACATCCCCGCTGACCCATTTGGCCAACGACATTCTTGGGTCAGCCATGCCTGAAAAGGTAGATGTCCAGCCAACCGTTTTTCTTCAAAAGATCCTGCAAAGTCCGGAAGCCGAAAAACTGGGAACCGCCTTGCTGACAATGATGGATTGGTACGGTGGAAAAATGGGCGAAGAGACCTCGCCTCATGTACGCACCAAAGTGGTAGCCCAAGCGCTGCAAATCTGGTTCAAATCGCAAACTATTGAATACCCCGACAGGATTGCCGGTTATGACCTGAAATCCAACTTAAACTGGGGGAAAAGTTACAAAGAGATATGGAGGGAATTTAAAGACCATTTATTCACATCAAAACGCGCCATCTCAAAAAAAGAAGCCACTGTCATGGCAAGGTTGTTCCTTCACGAGTTCCCAACCGAATTCCGCATCAGCGACATCCCGAAAGACCTGCCTTATAGAAGCTCCGTGGTGTGGGTAAATTTCGTACATGGTGTCAACCTCGCCCATGCCATTGATCCTGCCTTACTGCAACGTCTCAAGTTCCAGGAGTTGGTGGACTTCCCTATCAATCAAGCAGCGGGTGCCTCTGCCGACTATCTGGAATTGATCACCCTTGAACGACTGCGCCCCGCTCTGGAATGGGCGATCACCAACGGATTCCTTGAGGAAAGGAGCGATTTCGACTATTCAACCCGTGAAATCGAATTTGCCGTATCTACACTCGATGACCGCACAACAGCGTTAAAAAACGCTACCACTGATCTTGATAAGCCTCCTCCTGAAAGACTGGCGATTGCCAAGCGTGAGATGGTCAAGCTCTTTGGTCCTAACGCATTTACATCGGATGGCCACAGGCTGATAGCTGAAGCGGTACGAGCGGACAGTATTCATGACACCCCCATTGTCACGCATGAGACGTTCTCATTTCTGGATGTGTACGCATCCGGAAAATTTGATCAAAGCCAAAAGTGGTTTAGGACGACCCCTGACGGCAAAAACAGAAGTTCGCTATGGATCCACCTGGATAAGGACCGAAAAATACAGATTCACAAAAACGTGATGTTTTCACACGCGTCCGTCATTTATATGCCCGCCAACAAAGTTCTTCCTGACGCCAATGCTCTTTTTCAGGAGGAATTCAACCGCTATATCGAATTATCAAAATCCGCCTATAAAAAACTGATCAGCAGCCAACTGGCATCGTTGCCACTGGCGGATCGTCAGGCAATAGAGTATGGCACCGTAACACTGTACTGCTTGAGAAAGGCCACTTCGGGTGACTCGATAATTATCAAAAACGGAGAGTTCACTAACTCAGTCAACGCCCGCAAAGGTTTTATATTGAGAGTCACCTATCAAAACAAAAACTCTTATTACGAATGCCTACCTTCAGCCGGGGTGATTCATCCATTTACCTCGTTCGACAAAGTACTTATTGGCGGAACACCAGAACAAACACTGAATACAATCGGGCCCGTTCTTACTCAAACAATATCCTTCCCCGTCAGGACGCTACCCTTGGACTGGAATGCATATGAAACCGGCACAATTCCCATCCCTGGTGCAAGCTGCAAGGCCCTTATCCAAAGGCTGGGAAGTATACTCGAGGAAACTCCACCCGAGGATGCTGCCAACATTGTCCCTCAGACGTTATCGTCCAGGCGTTCACAAAATATAACTGGGTTGATCGCCGATAATCTTATGTTTTTCGATGAAGCACAGCTTCTTGCGTACACCCGTGGAGAAACCGAATTTGATCGCATGGAGGCCAAGACCAAGAAAGTAATCAGCATCATAAAAATGTACGTGCCATTTTGGAGCAATATCGAAGATATCGTCTCAGGCAATGGACTTCGGATCTTTCAAGGTGTGTTTGGTTTAGTTCTGGATTTGACCACCTTCCTGATTCCTATTGGCAAGTTCGTGTCGGGCACAATGAAACTGGCAATGACGGCAGGAAAACTTGGCATCCGTGTTGCTCTACCGCGCTTTGGCAACCTGACAAAAAAACTGCTCATTGCAACACTGCAAAACCTGCACCCTTTGGACGGCCTCCCCTCACTACTCAAATCCGGCTCCAGGCTTTCCTTGCGACTTGCCCGCAAAGGCGCGCTCCAGGTGAAGTCACTGACCGGTCGAGCCGGGCAATACAACCTCATAGGCGCCATGGCTCAATCGACAACCCCCAGCACCTGGAAGCCCTTGGCCGCAAGCGACCAACTGGCCACAGTTCGAGGAATTGAAGACATTCCCATACGTAACACGGGAACGGTTAGCACCCCGAGCTATCACCTGATAGAACCGCTATCGGGCACGCCTTACGGTCCCCGACTAAACACCAGAACAGCAGAAGTCTCGATCGGTCGATCCGAGTACTCCACAGTGGCTGAAATTGACAACAGGGTTGTCTTCGAATTGCCAGAAAGTGCACGAGTACAGAATGTTCCCGAAGTGGATGGTCGCAGCACTTTACTGATCGATCACGTGCCTTATCGACTCGACAAAGGAACCCTGCGGCGTGTCGATACCATTGATGCCAGTGAAACCCTTAAGCGTAAGACCTGTCGGATTCGTCGCGCCCCGGGAGACACTGTTTGTCTCAATAGCTATGTCCACGGTGAACTCGCGCCCACGCCCATACCGGGTAGCCACACAACGGTTGAAGGCTATAGTCCGTGGTTTGGTGACAAAATCTACACGCCCGCACCGGCAAAAGCGGGTCGTGACAAACCTGTTCTGGCGCTGGACGGCCAACTTTATATCGAGTCGAGGGGCGTGTGGACCCGATACGAGGGTGCCAGGAAGCCCCTGGGCCTTTCAAAACTCCAGCCCAAGGTTCGACTCGAGGGAACCATCGAGTTTCAAGAGGGGATGTACGGTCGAATCAAGGTCTCGGGTGTGTACGACGGCCTTGATGACGATCTCCGTCAGGTCGGCACATTGATCATCCAGTCAAAAACCGATGCTAAAACGGAGTATCTGTTCACCCAACTCAACGCGACCGACTACTACTTTGCCGAGATAACAAAAGGACAGAGCCTCGCTGGCGCACATCGGTTGCAACGCATACCCAACGCCAGCCTTCAAACAGATCCGCTCTACAAGGAACTCCATACGGTCTTCATTGGCTCAATACAGGCCAACAATACCGCTCGAATCTACGGGTTGGATAAAGTGAAGCAGGCTGTCAACGCTATGAATGAGATTGCGATCCCTCTCGGTGGCTTGGCAAACCCACCTGCAAACCTGAGGCTGGTAAAGGTCGCAACCACGCCCGGCGAAGCCGTAATGTTCGATCATAGAACCCGGATGATTGTCTGCGAGTTCCCCATCACGACAAAAACCTGGACACGTACTAAAGCGGCACCGGAATCCTTGCGCCAACAAACTGCGGCAATTTTCAATGATCTCTTTCAAAAGCAGCTATTCAAAGCCGGTGAATTGAACGATCTATACATTGCCAAAACGATGAAAGCGCTTCAGAGCATTGTCAATAAAAGCAACTTCAAAACCATGAAAAACCCCAGAAATATCGGTTACGCCCAAATCACCCGCGCCGACGGCCACACCGAAGTCTATGTCAGCGTATCGGGTGCTGGTCATGACACTAACTTTTTGCCGTTGTTCAAAACACATAACACTCGGGAAGTTACGGTAGGTACTACTACCTACATCAATGTCGACTTCAAGAAAAACTTTGAGAGGACTTCGCTGAGTGTGTCGGCACAAGGCAAGCTCGAATCTATTCCTCGCACCATTCCCGACATGTCGACATACACCCCGGAGCTGACCAAAAGACCCACATCGCTGGACAGCGAAAGCAAGTTGATCAAGGTTATTCGCGACAAGTACCCGGATGACGCCACCCGCGGGCCCGTTACAGTCGTCACCACCATGGCACCCTGCGACTCCTGCTCGGTGGTGATGCAACAGTTTGCTCACTCGGGCGGTGAGGACGCGTTAAAGGTGATCTGGGACTGATCCGCGCCCCTTATAACTGCTGCAAATGCCCATAAAGCTTGGCGTACAAACCACCATCGGCAATCAATTGCTGATGGTCGCCATCTTCGGCAATTTGCCCGCCGTCGAACACCAGCACCCGGTCGGCCTGCTTCACCGCGGACAACCGGTGCGCAATGATCAGGGTGGTGCGATTGCTGAGGAACCGCGCCAGCGCCTGGTGCAGGTTGTATTCGGTGGCGGCATCCAGTGCCGAGGTGGCCTCGTCGAGGATCACTACCTTGGGTTCGGCCAGCACCATCCGCGCAATGGCCAGGCGTTGGCGTTGCCCGCCGGATAAACGCACCCCGGAACGTCCGACAATGCTGTCCAGGCCGTCGGGCAATTCACGAACCGTGTGGTGCAACTGAGCAATCTCCAAAGCCTGCCAGCAGGCCTCGTCACTGCGTTCACGGCCCATGGTCAGGTTGGCGCGCACGGTGTCGTTGAACAGCGCCGGATGTTGCAGAACCACGGCGACGTTCTCCCGCACGGTTTCCAGGCCGATCTCTTGCTGGGTCGAACCGCCGAAGCGGATCGTCCCGGCAAGCGGCGTGTACAGGCCCAGCAGCAACTGCACCAAGGTACTTTTTCCGCCACCGCTGGCGCCGACAATCGCGACTTTTTCGCCGGGGGCAATCGACAGGTTCATCTGGTTCAACACCAGCTCGTCGCCGTAACCGAAACTCAATCCCTGGACTTCGATACCCACGGTTTCGCGACCGTTGAATGGGTCGACACCGCCCGGGTATTCAGGCTCATCGGCCCGGGCCAGCAACTCGTTGATCCGCGACAGCGCGCCGCCGGCCGCGTAATAGGCGTATTGCAGATTCAGCAGCTGTTCCACCGGACCGATCATGAACCACAGGTAGCTGAACACCGCGAGCATCTGGCCGATGGACAGGTCGGAAAACAGCACGGTGAGCATCGCCGCCGCACGGAAAATATCGATGCCGAACTGGAACAGCAAGCCGCTGGCACGGTTCGAGGCATCGGTTTTCCACTGCGAGTTCACCGCGTAATCGCGCACTTCCCGGGCGCGCTGCCCTAGACGTCCAAGGAAAAACCCCTGACGGTTGCCGGCACGCACTTCCTGAATGGAGTCGAGGGTTTCGGTCAGCGCCTGGGTAAAGCGCGAGGTGCTGTCGTTCTCGAGTTTCTTCAGGTGTTTGACCCGTTTGCCCAGGAGTACCGTGGCGTAGATCACCAGCGGGTTGAACAGCATGATCAGCAGCGCCAGCTTCCAGTGCATCCAGATGAGAATGCTCGCGGTGCCGACCAGGGTCAGCATCGCGACCAGGAAACGGCTGAGGGTTTCGCCGACGAATTTGTCCACCGTGTCCAGGTCGGTGACCAGATGCGTGGTCACCGTGCCGCTGCCCAGGCTTTCGTATTCGCCCAGGGAAATGCGCTTGAGCCGTTCGATCAGCCGTGTGCGAATGCGATACACGATGTCCTTGGCCAGTGCCGCAAACAACTTTGCCTGAACCACGTTGAAGAACAAGGCGCCACAACGTAGCAACAAGGTCACCAGCAGCATCAGGCCGATGTAGCCCGCGGCTTTCTGCCAGTCGTCGGGCAACGCGTGGTTCATGACTTTCAGCGCGGCGTCACCGTGGCCCAGCAGCACTTCGTCCACCAGCAACGGTAAGAGCAGGGGGATCGGCACGCTACACAGCGTGGCCAGCACGGCCACGCCGTTGGCGATCCACAGGGACTTCTTGTGATGCAAGGCCAGGCGACGGATTTCCGCCCAGCTCAGACGGTCGACACGTGTAGCGTTTGCGGCGTCGTCAGGCTGGTCATGCACAGGCAGCGCGCTCCAGCCAGCGGCCGAGCAACGGAGACAGTACGCTGAGCGGCTGATAGCCATTGGTCAACAGCGCCAATTGACCATTACGCTCAGCCAGCAAGGTAGGGAAACCGGCAATGCCCAGGTCCTGGACCCAGGTGAAATCGGCCGCCGTCGCGGCGTGCTGATCGGCACGATCGAACGCGGCGGCGAACTCGATGCGCGGCAGACCGGCCTGCTCCGCTAGCTCCACCAGAACACTGGCGTGAGTGACGTCGCGCCCTTCGGCGTAAAACGCGTGCTGAATCAGCCCAAGCAGTTTCCACGCACAATCCGGCGCCAGGCTGCGCGCGGTCACCAATGCCCGACAGGCAGGTTCGGTGTCGTAGACAAACCCGTCGGGCAACGCGCCTTCCAGCTTGAATGGTTGACCCGTGGCCTCGGTGACCGCTTGCCAATGCTCAAGGATGTAGCGCCGGGTGGTCGGCTCCAGCGCGGAACCGCTGCCGGTTCGCAAACCGCCCACCACCAGGTGCACGTCCACCCCCGCTGCTTGCGCCTGCTCGACCAGCGCGTTGGCCACCGGCGCGAAGCCCCAGCACCAGGAACACATCGGGTCCATCACATAGAGCAGGCGTTGCGCAGACATGGTTCAAGCCTCGGAAGGAGTTTGCTTGTAGTTGTAACCGATCGGGTGAGGCAGGTTGCGAGCCTTGGCCAGTTCGATCTGCTTTTGCCGGTCGATGGCACTGCGACGGGTCTTCTCGCTCAGCTTATCCCAGCAATGCGGGCAACTGATGCCGGCCACGTAGTGCTCGGATGTGCGGTCGGAGGCGCTGATCGGTGTACGACAGGCATGACATTGATCGTAGTCGCCTTCGCTGAGGTCGTGGCGCACGGTCACGCGGTTGTCGAACACGAAGCAGTCGCCCTGCCATTTGGTTTCTTCCTGCGGCACCTCTTCGAGGTACTTCAGAATGCCGCCCTTGAGGTGATAGACCTCGTCGAAGCCCTGGCTGAGCATGTAGCTCGACGCCTTTTCACAACGAATGCCGCCGGTGCAGAACATCGCGACTTTCTTGTGCACGGCCGGGTCGAAATTGGCTTTGATGTAATCGGGGAATTCGCGAAAACTGGTGGTCTTCGGGTCGATGGCGCCTTCGAAGGTGCCGATCGAGACTTCGTAGTCGTTGCGGGTGTCGATCAACAGCACTTCCGGGTCGCTGATCAGGGCGTTCCAGTTCTCTGGATCGACGTAGGTGCCGACCTTTTTGTTCGGGTCCACGCCTTCGACGCCGAGGGTGACGATTTCTTTCTTGAGTTTGACTTTGGTGCGATAGAACGGCTGGTCGTCGCAGTACGACTCTTTGTGGTCGATGTCGTCCATGCGCGGGTCGTTCTTGAGCCAGGCCATCAGCCCGTCAATGCCTTCGCGGCTGCCCGACACGGTGCCGTTGATGCCTTCTTCGGCGATCAGCAGCGTGCCTTTGATGCCGTTGTCGACCATCGCTTGCAGCAGCGGCTCGCGCAGGGCGACGTAATCTTCCAGGGTGACGAACTTATACAGTGCCGCCACGACAATCTGTTGTGTCATGGGTAATTCTCCAGGTGGCTACCCTCGTAAGGGGTGAACCGGATGCGAAAAAAAACGCGCCGGGTGAGCGGCGCGTTGCGGATTCTAGCAAAAACGGTGTGGTTTTAGGACTGTGATCTGTAAGGTCTGGTACAAACCCTGTGGCGAGGGGATTTATCCCCGTTCGGCTGCGAAGCAGTCGTAAAACCAGGCAGCTCGGTTTGCCTGGCACGCCTCGTTGAGGCTGATATTTCAGGACTGCTTCGCAGCCGAACGGGGCGGTGCGACGCTTCGCTAAATCCCCTCGCCACAACAGCCCGTCAGCCCATCAGACCTTCACGTTAATGCTTGCTGCCACCAGCACAGGTCGGCGAGGCCGGAGCCGCGTCGATCTGTGCCCATTCCTCTGGCGTGTAGGTATGCAGCGCCAACGCATGGAACTCGCCCATCAGCTCGCCGAGCGTGCCGTAGACTTTCTGGTGACGCTTGACGCGGTTGAGCCCTTCGAACTGCTGGCTGACCACCACGGCCTTGAAGTGGGTCTGCAACCCACGGCTGTGCATGTGGCTTTCATCCAGCACTTGCAGATGCTGCGGCTGCAACAGGCCCAGCGTCGATTCGATGCGTTGTTGCATGGTCATACCGAACTCCGCTTAAGGCTTTTTCTTGGCAGGAGCGGCGGCGCCTTTAGGCTCCAGCTCGGCGGTCATGTCAGCCAGCAGTTTGTTGACCACAGGCACGGCGCTTTCCAGCTTGGCTTGAGTCATCTGGGCCGATTGCTGAGTCAGCTGCGGCATTTTTTCCAGGACTTTCTTGCCCAGCGGCGACTGGTAGAACGCGACCAGGTCTTTCAGCTCGGATTCGCTGAAGTTGGTGGTGTAGAGCTTGACCATGTCCGGCTTCAGCTTGTTCCAGCCAATGGCTTGGTCCAGCGCGGCGTTGGCTTTGGCCTGGTAGGTTTCCAGCAAGGCCTTCTTCGATTCAGGGGCTTTGGTCTGTTCAAAACGCTGAGCGAACATTTGCTGCACTTGCATGTACACCGGAGTGCCCAATTTGTCAGCGTGCGCCAGGGTCAGGAAAGCTTCGGCACTGGCGTTGTGGCTGGCGGTATCGGCAAAAACAGGGCCGCTGGCGCAAACCAGTGCAACCGCGGTACAGATGGCACGAAGACGAGTCATCGAGTTTCCTTTTCTAGCAGGCGAGGTCATTACCCCAAGGGCGACCATTCTGCACCTAAAAAAGTGTGTCACTCAACCCCAAGCCTTGTCTGGCCTGATTTAGAGGGGTTGAACGGTCAAAAAACAGACTGATGGAACCACGGCCGGCGATCACGGCCTAAACTGCGCTATCAGACCTACAGGAGTGTGCATGATGAGCCGTATCGAAACCGACAGCCTTGGCCAGGTGGAAGTCCCGGATGAAGCCTACTGGGGCGCTCAGACGCAACGCTCGCTGATTAACTTCGCCATCGGCAACGAAAAAATGCCGCTGGCGGTGCTGCATGCCCTGGCGCTGATCAAGAAAGCCGCGGCGCGGGTCAATGACCGCAACGGTGACCTGCCCGCCGACATCGCCCGGCTGATCGAACAGGCCGCCGACGAAGTGCTCGACGGCAACCACGACGACCAGTTCCCGCTGGTGGTCTGGCAGACCGGCAGCGGCACCCAGAGCAACATGAACGTCAACGAAGTGATCGCCGGTCGCGCCAACGAACTGGCCGGCAATGCTCGTGGCGGCAAATCGCCGGTTCACCCTAACGATCACGTCAATCGCTCCCAGAGTTCCAACGACTGCTTCCCGACCGCCATGCACATCGCGGCAGCCCAGGCGGTGCAACAGCAATTGCTGCCGGCGATCAGCGAACTGTCGGGCGGATTGGCCGAGCTGTCTGCGCGGCACATGAAACTGGTCAAGACCGGCCGCACCCACATGATGGACGCGACACCGATCACCTTCGGCCAGGAACTGTCGGCGTTCATCGCGCAACTGGATTACGCCGAGCGGGCGATCCGCAGCGCGCTGCCGGCCGTCTGTGAACTGGCCCAGGGCGGCACCGCGGTCGGCACCGGGTTGAACTCGCCCCACGGTTTTGGCGAAGCCATCGCTGCCGAACTGGCCGCCCTCTCCGGCCTGCCGTTCGTCACCGCACCCAATAAATTCGCCGCCCTGGCTGGCCACGAGCCGCTGACCACGCTGTCCGGCGCGTTGAAAACCCTCGCCGTGACCCTGATGAAAATCGCCAACGACCTGCGCCTGCTGGGCTCCGGGCCGCGAGCAGGCTTCGCCGAAGTCAAATTGCCGGCCAACGAACCGGGCAGCTCGATCATGCCGGGCAAGGTCAATCCGACTCAGTGCGAAGCCCTGTCGATGCTGGCGTGTCAGGTATTGGGCAACGACGTCGCCATCGGGTTTGCCGCAAGTCAGGGGCACCTGCAACTGAACGTGTTCAAACCGGTGATCATCCATAACCTGCTGCAATCGATCCGCTTGCTCGGAGATGGCTGCAGCAACTTCCAGCAGCATTGCATCGCCGGTCTGGAACCGGATGCAGAGAAAATGGCTGAACATCTGGAGCGTGGGTTGATGTTGGTGACGGCGCTGAATCCGCACATTGGTTATGACAAGTCGGCGGAAATCGCCAAGAAGGCTTACGCAGAAGGGCTGACCCTGCGTGAGGCGGCGTTGCAGTTGCGGTATCTGACGGATGAAGAGTTTGATGCGTGGGTAAGGCCGGAGAATATGCTGGAGGCTGGCGCCAAGGGCTGAGTTTTGTAGCGCCTGACAGTCAGTCATCACGAGCAGGCTCGCTCCCACAGGTAATCGCATTCTCCTGTGGGAGCGAGCCTGTTCGCGAAGAACGATAACGCGGTCTAACTGGCCGCCACCCGAACCCGCCGGGCCCTGAGCCCCGCAATCAACGACGGCCCCAACGCCACCAGCGCCGATCCCAGCACCACCAGCACCGCCCCGCCATACCCCAGACCATTGATCGTCTCGGCATGCACATAGTCCGGCCACATCCACGCGGCCACAGCCACCGCAGCAAACGTCACCAACGGCGTAATCGCCAGCGTCGCACTGACCCGCGATGCCTCCCAGTGCGCCAGGGCCTCGGCAAACGCGCCATAGGCGATCAGGGTGTTCATGCAGCACGCCAACAGTAGCCAGCCTTGCAGCGGGCTCAGTTGCAGCGCTTCCAGCGGATGCACCCACGGCGTCAGCAACAGCGCGCAGAACAGGTAGATCACCATCATCACCTGCAGCGAATTCCACACCGTGAGCAATTGCTTCTGGCCCAAGGCGTAGAACGTCCAGACCGTGGACGCCAACAACACCAACAGCACGCCGGCGGTGTAATCGGTCAGCGAGGTCAGCAGCTCGGCCAGCCGCTGATTGAAAAACAGGGCAAAGCCGATCAACAGCACCAGCAGGCCAATCCCCTGCCCCACGCTGAATCGTTCCTTGAACACAAACAGACTGGCGATCAACAACATGATCGGGCCCATCTGCACCACCAGTTGCGCGGTGCCGGGGCTCAGCAGGTTCAGGCCCATCAGGTACAGCACGTAGTTGCCCACCAGGCCGAGCACCGCCATCACCACTAACCAGCCACCACGCGGCCCGAGTACCTTGCGGCTCGGCAGGCGTTTGGTCGCCGCCAGATAAATGAACAGGCAGCCGCCCGACACGATCAGGCGAAACCAGGTCACCGTCACCGGGTCCATCACCAGCAGCACTTGCTTGAGTTTGATTGGCAGGATTCCCCACAGCAGCGCGGTCACCAAGGCCAGGAACAGACCGTAAACCCAGCGACCCGATGAAATGTGCATTGCGAACCCCGAAGCCAAGTGGCGAGAAAGGTCATTCTAGGCTCAGAGCCGTTCGGCACACAGGGACAGTTGGGCGTTGGCCGCGAATGAAACTGTGCAGGTCGCACCATTAAATTGGCGCTATGCCGTCGATCGGTTGGCCAGGCGTTGCAAGTGGTTCATGCATAAGCTCATGGGATTCGCCAACAGGTACATTCCTCAGGAGATCGCCATGTACGGCAAGCGCGCCCAGGACAATGCCCCCGCCACTCACTTTCGCTGTGACCGGATGTGTCGTGTGAATGGGGAGTTGTATTTCAGCACCCGGGAAAACACCCTTGAGGGGCCGTTTGAAAATCCGGAGAAGTTGGCGCGGGAGGTACAGGCTTACATTGAGCGGATGCTGGTTTTGCGGATGAGCTTATAGACCGCGGCGCGGCCTTCGCGAGCAAGCCCGCTCCCACATTGGATCTATGCCGCACACTAGATCCCTGTGGGAGCGGGCTTGCTCGCGAAGGCGATTAACCAGGCAACAAAAATCTTCCGGATTTAACGCACAGCTTCAAACAACCCGGTCGCCCCCATCCCGCCACCCACACACATGGTGACGATGCCGTAACGCACGTTGCGGCGCTGCAATTCACGCACCAGATGCCCGACCTGACGCGAGCCGGTCATGCCGAACGGATGGCCAATGGAAATCGAGCCGCCATTGACGTTGTACTTGTCGTTATCGATCTCCAGCCGAATGCGGCTGTACAGGCATTGGGACGCAAACGCTTCGTTGAGTTCCCACAGATCAATGTCGGAAATCCGCAATCCCTTGGCCTTGAGCAACTTCGGCACCGAAAACACCGGGCCGATGCCCATTTCATCCGGCTCGCACCCCGCCACGGTGAAACCACGGAAGAACGCCTTGGGTTTCAACCCCAGTTGCAGTGCTTTTTCCAGGCTCATCACCAGTGTCATCGACGCGCCATCGGACAACTGCGAAGAATTGCCCGCTGTCACCGAACCGTCTTCGGCAAACACCGGTTTCAATCCCGCCAGGCTTTCCAGGGTGGTGCCCGGGCGGTTGCAGTCATCGTGATCGACGATGCCGTCAAGGATCTGCACCTGACCGGTGGCCTTGTCTTCAACCCGATACTTCACCGCCATCGGCACGATTTCGTCGTCAAACAATCTATCGGCCTGTGCCTGAGCAGTACGTTGCTGACTTTGCAGCGCGTACAGATCCTGTTCCTCACGAGTGACGTCGTAACGACGAGCGACGATTTCAGCCGTCTGGCCCATCGGGAAATAGATGCCGGGCACCTGCTCTTTCAGCAGCGGATTGATCAGGTTGTCGGTGTTGATGCTTTTCATGGTCAGGCTGATGGACTCGACGCCACCGGCAACGATGATGTCGCTGCAACCCGAAGCAATCTGATTGGCGGCGATGGCAATCGCTTGCAAGCCCGAGGAGCAAAAACGGTTGAGGGTCATCCCGGCAGTGCCGGTGCCCAGGCGCGACAGCACCGCGATGTTGCGTCCGATGTTGAAGCCCTGGCCACCTTCGTTGGAACCGGCGCCGACGATACAGTCCTCGACGCTGGCCGGATCGATGCCCGAGCGTGCCAGCAGCGCATTGACGCAATGGGCCGCCATGTCGTCCGGGCGGGTCAGGTTGAACTTGCCGCGAAAGGACTTGGCCAGGCCGGTCCGCACGCTGTCGACGATCACCACTTCACGCATGGCATACCTCATTGTTGTTGTCGGTTGGGAGTGGACCGAGCATAAGTCCACTGCATTACCGACCGCGACAATCATTCACCCCGCGTATGCGTAACCATCGCTCACTTCTTGTGCTGCTTCACTTTCCTGTCGTGCTTATCGGACTTTTCGAACGCCTCTTCCAGCGCCAGATTGATGGTGCGCAGGACTTTGACCCGCGCCCAGCGCTTGTCATTGGCTTCCACCAGCGTCCAGGGCGAGATCTCGGTGCTGGTGCGATCGACCATGTCACCGACCGCCGCGCGGTAGTCGTCCCATTTATCACGATTGCGCCAGTCATCTTCGGTGATCTTGAAACGCTTGAAGGGAATTTCTTCCCGCGCCTGGAAGCGCTCCAGTTGTGTCTGCTTGTCGATGGCCAGCCAGAACTTGACGACGATCACCCCCGCCTCGGCGATCAGCTCTTCAAAATCATTGATTTCACTGTAGGCCCGCAACCAGTCAGTCGGCGGGCAGAAGCCTTCGACGCGTTCCACCAGCACCCGCCCGTACCACGAACGATCGAACATCGTGAACTTGCCCTTGGCCGGGATGTGTCGCCAGAACCGCCACAGATAAGGCTGCGCACGTTCTTCTTCGGTGGGTGCGGCGATCGGCACGATGCTGTACTGGCGTGGATCGAGGGCTGCCGCGACCCGGCGGATCGCCCCGCCCTTGCCGGCCGCATCATTGCCCTCGAACACCGCCACCAAGGCATGTCGACGCATGCGTTTGTCGCGCATCAGGCCGGAGAATCGTGCCTGTTCGGTAATCAATTGTTCTTCGTAATCGTCCTTGTCCAGGTGCTGGGTCAAATCCAGGCTGTCGAGCAGGTTCAGTTGATCGACATGGATGGGCAACGGCGCGGCATTGACCTTGTCGGGATGGACCTCGGCACGCTTCAGAGCATTTTGCAGGCCTTCGAGCAGGATCTTGCCCACTGCCAGGCTGCGGTAATGAGGGTCCACCCCTTCGATCACATGCCAAGGCGCATAGTCGCGGCTGGTACGGCGCAACACGCGCTCGCCGTATTTCACGAATTTGTCGTAGGTTTGCGATTGTTGCCAGTCCAGCGGACTGATGCGCCAACTGTGCAGCGGGTCATCCGCCAGGGCCTTGAGCCGCGCCTTCATTTGCTTCTTGGAGAGGTGGAACCAGAACTTGAAGATCAGCGCGCCTTCGTCGCAGAGCATTTTTTCAAAGCGCTCGGACTGGTTGATCGCCTGATCCAGCACCGGGTCCTTGAACAAGCCATGGACCCGGCCTTGCAGCATCTGGCTGTACCAGTTGCCGAAGAAAATCCCCATGCGGCCCTTGGCCGGAAGCATCCGCCAGTAGCGCCAGGCCGGTGGCCGCGCCAGCTCTTCGTCGGTCTGCTGATCGAACGTGCGGACCTCGATCAGGCGTGGGTCCATCCATTCGTTGAGCAACTTGACCGTCTCGCCCTTGCCGGCGCCTTCGATGCCATTGATCAGAATGATCACCGGAAAGCGGCGCTGCTGGTGCAGTTCGAACTGCGCTTCGAGCAAGGCTTCACGCAGGGCCGGCTCTTCGGCGTCGTAGGTTTCTTTGTCGATGGCGTGACCGATTTCGGCGGATTCGAACATGGGACAGCTCCTTCCAGGATTGAGCAAGACTAGCGGATTGACCTCTCCTGCGTGGGAGAAATCCCATTTTTGAGGCTGATATGAAACCTGTGGCGAGGGAGCTTGCTCCCGCTGGACGGCGAAGCCGTCCCGGTATCGGCAAACTTGCACACGGGAGGTACACAGATAACCCGTTTGCGGCTGCTTCGCACCCGAGCGGGACGGTGCGGCGATCCGACAAGCTCCCTCTCCACAAAAGCAGCGATTGTCCCTGACACTTCCAACGTGGCACTTGCCATGGATCAAGCACCGCCCCGGCGATCGGCTAGAATGGCCGCCTTGCCGTTGCCGAGCCTGCCATGAAACCTGTATTGCCCCACGCCCAGCTCGACTGGGACGACCAAGGGCTCCCGCGTTCGCGGGTGTTCGATGATGTGTATTTCTCCGACCTGTCGGGGCTGGACGAAACCCGCTACGTATTCCTCGAGCAGAACGCTTTGCGTGAACGCTTTGCCGCGTTGCCTGAGGGCGGTCGCTTGGTGATTGGCGAGACCGGTTTCGGCACCGGGCTGAATTTCCTTTGCGCCTGGCAGCTGTTCGAACAGCACGCGGTGGCCGGGGCACGGCTGCATTTTGTCAGTGTCGAAAAGTACCCGCTGAGCCTGCCCGATCTGCAGCGCGCCTTGGCCTTGTGGCCGGAGCTCAAACCGTTTGCCGATCAACTGCTGACGCAATACGTCGCGATCCACCCAGGCTTCCAGCGCCTGGTGCTGGACAACGGCCGCGTGACCCTGACCCTGCTGATCGGCGATGCGCTGGAACAATTGCCACAACTCGACGCGCAGATCGACGCCTGGTTTCTCGACGGTTTTGCCCCGGCGAAAAACCCTGACATGTGGACCGCCGAGCTGTTCGCCGAACTGGCACGTCTGGCGGCCCCCGGCTCGACCATCAGCACCTTCACCAGCACCGGTTGGGTGCGACGTCTGCTGAATGCGGCGGGCTTCAAGATGAAGCGCACGCCCGGCATCGGCCACAAATGGGAAATCCTGCGGGGCGTGTTTCTCGGCTGGCCTGAAGAAGTCCCGGCGCCCGCCGCGGCCAAACCATGGTTCGCGCGCCCGACGCCATTGACCGGCGAACGTCGGGCACTGGTGATCGGCGCCGGCCTGGCCGGTTGCGCCACGGCCGCCAGTCTGGCGGCGCGGGGTTGGCACGTCAGTCTGCTGGAGCGCCACAATGCACTGGCGCAGGAAGCCTCGGGCAATCCACAGGGCGTGCTGTACCTCAAGCTTTCGGCCCATGGCACTGCGTTGTCGCAGTTGATTGTCAGTGGTTTCGGTCACACCCGACGCTTGCTTGAACATCTGCAACGGGGCGTCGACTGGGACGATTGCGGGGTCTTGCAACTGGCCTTCAACGCCAAGGAAGCCGAGCGTCAAGCGCAATTGGCCGCCGCCTTTTCGCCAGACCTGGTGCACCTGCTCGATCAACCGCAAGCCCAGATTCAGGCTGGCATCGCCCTGGAGCACGGCGGATTATTCTTCCCGGAGGGCGGCTGGGTTCATCCGCCGGCGTTGTGCCATTGGCAGGCATCGTCGGCGAACATCCAGTGGCTGCCCCATCGCGATGTCCTGGAACTGCGCAAGGTTGATGATCAGTGGCAGGCCTGGGACGGTGATGATTTGCTGGCCAGTGCCCCCGTGGTGATCCTGGCCGGCGCCGCCGAGATCAAGCGTTTCCCTCAAAGCGCCGAGCTGCCCCTCAAACGCATTCGTGGCCAGATCACCCGACTGGCGCAAACCCCTGAAAGCCAGAGCCTGGCCACCGTCGTCTGCGCCGAAGGCTATGTGGCGCCGGCTCGACTGGGCGAACACACCCTCGGCGCCAGCTTCGACTTCAAGAGCGATGACCTGACCCCGACCCTCGCCGAACACCTCGGCAACCTGGCCTTGCTCGAGGAAATCTCCCCCGACCTGGCCACGCGACTGCATGCACAGGCACTGGACCCGCAACAGCTTGAAGGACGCGCCGCGTTCCGCTGCACCAGCCCAGACTACCTGCCGATCGTTGGCCCGTTGGCCGACCCAGCGGCCTTCGCCGATGCCTATGCCGTACTGAGCAAGGACGCCCGGCAAATCCCGAACATTCCCTGCCCCTGGCTTGAGGGTTTTTACGTCAACAGCGGTCATGGTTCTCGCGGCTTGATCACCGCGCCACTGTCGGGTGAATTGCTCGCGGCATGGCTCGAAAACGAACCGTTGCCCCTGCCCAGAACGGTCGCCGAGGCCTGCCATCCCAACCGTTTCGCCGTGCGCCAATTGGTCCGCGGAAAAGTCTGACGGCGCGCCTTATAACTTATCGGTCTAAAACTCCGGGGATTCAGCCGGGTCAGTTTCTGAGTATCCGCCGTTTTTGGCGCGGTACCGATTGACCCTCCCCAACGGAAAAACCGGTAAGGAATTTATGTGCGGATTAGCTGGCGAGTTACGTTTTGATCATCAACCTGCAGACCTTGCAGCCATTGAGCGAATCACCCATCACCTGGCCCCTCGCGGCCCTGACGCATGGGGCTTTCATGCCCAAGGGCCGATTGCCCTGGGCCACCGTCGCCTGAAAATCATGGACCTGTCGGACGGCTCGGCGCAGCCGATGATCGACAACCAACTAGGCTTGTCCCTGGCCTTCAACGGTGCGATCTACAACTTCCCGGAACTGCGCACCGAGCTTGAAAGCCTCGGTTATGCCTTCTATTCCGGTGGCGACACCGAAGTGTTGCTCAAGGGCTATCACGCCTGGGGCGAAGCCTTGCTGCCCAAGCTCAACGGCATGTTCGCCTTCGCCATCTGGGAGCGCGATGCCCAACGCCTGTTCATCGCTCGTGACCGTCTCGGCGTGAAGCCGCTGTACCTGTCGCGCACCGGCCAGCGCCTGCGCTTTGCCTCGGCACTGCCGGCGCTGCTCAAGGGCGGCGACATCAATCCGATCCTCGACCCGGTGGCACTCAATCATTATCTGAATTTCCACGCCGTGGTTCCGGCCCCACGCACCTTGCTGGCCGGCATCGAGAAACTGCCACCGGCGACCTGGATGCGCATCGAAGCGGACGGCACCACCGAACAGAAAACCTGGTGGACCCTGCCTTACGGCCCACACGCCGACGAGATGAATCTGACACTCGAAGACTGGCGTGACCGTGTACTCGACAGCACCCGTGACGCGGTGGCAATCCGTCAACGTGCAGCAGTCGACGTCGGTGTGCTGCTGTCGGGCGGTGTCGATTCGAGCCTGCTGGTCGGTCTGTTGCGTGAAGTCGGTGTTGAAAACCTGTCGACCTTCTCCATCGGTTTCCAGGATGCCGGCGGCGAGCGCGGCGACGAGTTCCAGTATTCGGACCTGATCGCCAAGCACTACGGCACGCAGCATCACCAATTGCGCATCGACGAAAAAGAAATCATTGAACAATTGCCCGCAGCGTTCCGCGCCATGAGCGAACCGATGGTCAGTCATGACTGCATCGCCTTCTATCTGCTGTCCCGCGAAGTGGCCAAGCATTGCAAAGTGGTGCAGAGCGGCCAGGGTGCCGACGAGTTGTTCGCCGGTTATCACTGGTACCCACAAGTCGACGGTGCCGAAGATCCGTACGCCGCCTATCGCGATGCGTTTTTCGACCGTAGCTACGACGACTACGCCGCCACCGTGCAGCCGAAATGGCTGACAGCGAACGACGCCGCTGGTGACTTCGTGAAGGAACATTTCGCACAGCCCGGCGCTGATGCGGCGGTGGACAAAGCCCTGCGTCTGGACAGCACGATCATGCTGGTGGACGACCCGGTCAAACGCGTCGACAACATGACCATGGCCTGGGGCCTGGAAGCGCGCACACCGTTTCTCGACTATCGCCTGGTGGAATTGTCGGCCCGCGTACCGGGCAAATTCAAACTGCCGGATGGCGGCAAGCAAGTCTTGAAAGAAGCGGCGCGGCTGGTGATTCCGAGTGAAGTGATCGATCGTAAGAAAGGTTACTTCCCGGTGCCGGGCCTGAAGCATTTGCAGGGCGACACGCTGAACTGGGTGCGCGAACTGCTGCTCGATCCGAGTCAGGATCGCGGCTTGTTCAAACCGGAGATGCTCGACCGCCTGCTGACCGATCCACAAGGTCAATTGACCCCGTTGCGCGGTTCCAAGCTGTGGCAATTGGCGGCCCTGAACCTGTGGCTCAGCGAACAAGGAATCTGATCGATGAAACCCCACGCCACGGCCTACAGCCAACGCTTGTTGCGCGGTCAGGCGCCCTCTTACGAACGCTTGCAGGCCCGCTTGGCCGAAGACGGCAGTGAATTGGGCGCCGCACCGATCGCCGTGCATTGCGGTTGGGGCCGGTTGCTGATCGGCCATACCTTCCCGGATGCGGCGAGCCTGGCCCAAGAGTTGCTCAACGAACACACCGGTGAACGCGACATCGCCCTGTACGTCGCGGCGCCTCAGCAAGTGCTGGGGCTGGAGCCGGCCCAGTTGTTTCTCGACCCGTCCGACACCTTGCGCCTGTGGTTCAGCGATTACCGCCAGTCGACTCGGGTGTTTCGCGGCTTTCGCATCCGCCGCGCCCAGAGCGACGCGGACTGGCAGGCGATCAATCAGCTGTATCAGTTGCGCGGCATGTTGCCGATCGACGCGAGTCTGCTGACTCCGCGTCATCAGGGTGGGCCCGTCTATTGGCTGGCCGAAGATGAGGACAGCGGCACGATCATCGGCAGCGTCATGGGCCTCAATCACCACAAGGCGTTCAACGATCCGGAAAATGGCAGCAGCCTGTGGTGCCTGGCGGTCGATCCGCAATGTTCGCGTCCGGGTGTCGGTGAAGTGCTGGTGCGACATTTGATCGAGCACTTCATGAGCCGGGGGCTGAGTTACCTGGACCTGTCCGTGCTGCACGACAACCGGCAGGCGAAAAGTCTTTACGCCAAGCTGGGGTTTCGCAACCTGTCGACCTTCGCGATCAAGCGCAAAAACTGCATCAATCAGCCGTTGTTTCTGGGCCCGGGTCCCGAAGCCGAGTTCAATCCTTATGCACGGATCATCGTCGAGGAAGCGCACCGTCGTGGCATCGAAGTGCAAGTCGATGACGCCGACGCCGGTCTGTTCACCTTGATCCATGGCGGTCGCCGCGTACGTTGCCGTGAATCCCTCAGCGACCTGACAAGCGCCATCAGCATGACGTTGTGCCAGGACAAAAGCCTGACGCACAAAGTGCTCAAGGCCGCCGGTTTGAACCTGCCGTCGCAGCAACTGGCCGGTAATGCCGATGACAATCTGGCGTTTCTCGATGAGCACGAACGGGTGGTGGTCAAGCCGCTGGATGGCGAACAGGGCCAAGGCGTCGCGGTGGATTTACGGAGCATCGAAGAGGTCCAGCAAGCCATCGAGTCCGCTCGCCAGTTCGACAGTCGGGTGCTGCTGGAGAGCTTCCACGAAGGCCTCGACTTGCGGATTGTGGTAATCGGTTTTGAGGTGGTCGCCGCGGCGATTCGCCGTCCGGCAGAAGTGGTGGGCGATGGTCAGCACTCCATCGGTGCGCTGATCGAAGCGCAGAGCCGGCGTCGTCAGGCGGCGACCAGCGGTGAAAGCAAGATCCCGCTGGATCACGAGACCGAGCGCACATTGAATGCTGCGGGTTATGACTACAGCAGCATTCTGCCGGCCGGTGAGCATCTGTTCGTACGGCGTACGGCGAATCTTCATACCGGCGGGATTCTTGAGGATGTCACGGCGATCCTGCATCCGACGTTGGTGGATGCGGCGGTGCGAGCGGCGCGGGCGCTGGACATTCCGATGGTCGGGCTCGACCTGATGGTGCCTGCCGCCGATCAGCCGGAGTATGTGTTTATCGAAGCCAATGAGCGCGCAGGCCTGGCCAACCATGAACCACAGCCGACGGCCGAACGGTTTGTGGATTTGTTGTTTCCGCACAGTCAGCCGGCGGCCTCTTAGTGATGTAGTGCCTGGGCTGACGCCTTCGCGAGCAAGTCGGATCGCCGCACCGCCGCTCCCACAGGGGAATGCGGTCAAATGTGGGAGCGGCGGTGCGGCGATCCGACTTGCTCGCGAAGGGGCCAGTCCAGGCACCGCAGATTCTTTCCCTTCATCGAAACCATCGATGGCCTCAACTCATCAGGAGTTTCCATGACCAGCAACATTCCCGAACCAGATCTGAACTACCTGCAAAAAGTCCTGCTGGAAATGCTCGCCATTCCCAGCCCGACCGGGTTCACCGACACCATCGTGCGTTACGTCGCCGAACGGCTTGAAGAGCTGGGCATTCCCTTTGAGATGACCCGCCGCGGCACTATCCGCGCCACCCTCAAGGGCAAGAAGAACAGTCCCGACCGCGCGGTCTCCGCTCACCTCGACACCATCGGCGCAGCGGTTCGCGCGATCAAGGACAACGGTCGCCTGACCCTGGCGCCCGTCGGCTGCTGGTCCAGCCGTTTTGCCGAGGGCAGCCGGGTCAGCCTGTTTACCGACAACGGCGTGATTCGAGGCAGCGTGCTGCCGCTGATGGCTTCCGGGCATGCGTTCAATACCGCCGTGGATGAAATGCCGATCAGTTGGGATCACATCGAATTGCGCCTGGACGCCTATTGCGCCACGCGTGCCGATTGCGACTCGCTGGGGATCAGCGTCGGTGATTTTGTCGCCTTCGACCCTTTGCCGGAGTTCACCGAAAGCGGCCACATCAGCGCCCGACATCTCGATGACAAGGCCGGCGTTGCCGCATTGCTGGCGGCGCTCAAAGCGATTGTCGACAGCGGCCAGGAGCTGATGATCGACTGTCATCCGCTGTTCACCATTACCGAGGAAACCGGCAGCGGCGCGGCGGCGGCGTTACCGTGGGACGTCAGCGAATTCGTCGGCATCGACATTGCCCCGGTCGCGCCGGGTCAGCATTCCAGCGAACACGCGGTGAGCGTGGCCATGCAGGATTCCGGTGGACCTTACGACTATCACCTGTCGCGGCATCTGCTGCGCCTGGCCAGTGACAACGAATTACCGGTACGCCGCGACCTGTTCCGCTATTACTTCAGCGATGCCCATTCGGCGGTCACCGCCGGGCATGACATTCGCACCGCCCTGCTCGCCTTCGGCTGCGACGCCACCCATGGCTACGAACGCACCCACATCGACAGCCTCGCTGCGCTCAGTCGATTGCTCGGCGCCTACATTCTGAGTCCGCCGGTGTTTGCCAGCGATGCACAACCTGCCAAGGGGTCGCTGGACCGGTTCAGTCATCAGCTCGAACATGAGACGCAGATGGAAAGCGATACGCGGGTGCCGTCGGTGGATAGCCTGGTGGGGCAGCGGTCGGATACCTGACTCTGACTTTTTCGTCGCCTGAGAGATCGCCTTCGCGAGCAAGCCCGCTCCCACATTTGCCCGCATTCCCATGGAGGTACGCGGTTAACTGTGGGAGCGGGCTTGCTCGCGAAGGCGTCAGACCAGCCAACACAAAAACCCAGGCTAGCCGCAAATCCTCATTCGCCGTAGCATCGCGCCATTGTTTAGCCGAGGTGCCTATGCTGATCCCCCACGACCAACTTGAAGTCGACACCCTCACCCGCCTGATCGAGGATTTCGTGACCCGTGACGGTACGGACAACGGCGATGACACGCCGCTGGAAACCCGTGTGCTGCGTGTTCGCCAGGCATTGACCAAGGGCCAGGCGCTGATTGTCTTCGACCCGGAAAGCGAGCAATGCCAGTTGATGCTCAAACACGATGTGCCCAAGCACCTGTTCGACTGAGACCTCAGCGTCCTTTGTTTTTCGCCAGTTTGACCTGGATGCGGTCGTAGACTTCGGAGCGGTGCACGTTGACGTTTTGCGGCGCTTCGACACCGAAGCGCACACTGCCTCCGTTGACGGCAAGAATGCGCACGGAAATGTTGTCACCGATGGAAATCAACTCGCCCACAACGCGACTGAGTACAAGCATGGCATTCGTCCTTCAGGGTTATCGAACCCTGAAGATGCCCTGCACTGAGTAGGGCTTCAATGCGACAGCGGCAAATCAGTCCCGCCCTACAGGGCCGTCCGAACAGTTCCTATGGAAACGTCTGACAAACCCATTGAATGAAGGACCGATCCTTCAGGAAGCGGAGAAGCGCGGGCCGAAAAGGATGACGCTGGCCCCGATTACACACAGCGCCACGCCGAGCCAGTCCGAACCCAGCGGACGAATCCGCTCGACCACCGCCAGCCAGCCGATCGACGCGATGATGTAGATGCCACCGTATGCGGCATAGGCGCGACCGGCGTAGGTCGCTTCGATGCGGGTCAGCAGCAGCGCGAACAAGGTCAGACTGAGCAGAGCGGGCACGACCCACCAGGCGCTTTTACCCTGGCGCAGCCACATCCAGAAGGCAAAGCAGCCGGCGATTTCGAACAGCGCGGCGAGGAAAAACCACAGGTAATTGAGCATGCATACATCTCGCGAGGATGGCCGATGGCGGCCACCCTAACGACGGTGTTGCGTACGGGCAAGTTCAACCTGCGGTTTGTTTGGCCTTGGCGCGCATTTTGTCGGCCATGACGGTCATTTCGTCGTAGAGCAGCTGCGGGTTCTTCTGCTTGAGCGCCCAGGCCATGCGGCCCTGTTCGTGAGGCAGGATCAAGAATTCGCCGGCGGCGACGTGCTGATAGATGTAGTCGGCAATGTCGGCTGCGGTGATCGGCGAGCTTTCCAGCAACTTGCCGACCTGGGCTTTCATGGCCGGCGTCGGGCCACGGAACGAGTCCAGCAGGTTGGTCTGGAAGAACGACGGGCACACCACATGCACACCGATTTCCTGCTGCGCCAGCTCGACCAACAAGCTTTCGGACAACGCCACCACGCCAGCCTTGGCCACGTTGTAGTTGCTCATGGCCGGGCCTTGCATCAGGGCGGCCATCGATGCGATGTTGATGATCTTGCCTTTGCTTTTTTCCAGCAGCGGCAGGAAGGCTTTGCAGCCCTTGACCACGCCCATCAGGTTGATCGCGATCTGCCAGTCCCAGTCTTCCAGGGACAGTTCACTGAAGAACCCGCCCGAGGCAACGCCAGCGTTGTTGACGATGACATCGATGCCACCGAGTTTCTCTTCGCAAGCCTGAGCGAAAGCGGTCAGCTGGCTGTAATCGCGCACGTCGCAACGCTGGATAAAACCGTCGCCGCCAGCTTCGCGAACCCGTTTCAGGGTTTCCTGCAGACCGGGTTCGCTGACATCCGACAAGGCCAGCTGCCAGCCTTCACGCGCCCAGCGCAGCGCGATTTCGCGACCCAGGCCCGAGCCCGCACCAGTGATCATCATGCGATTTTGCATAGCAAACAGCCTTGTTGTTCCGGGGAAGATGCATCGAGTGTAGCGAAGGACAATGCCCGACCCACGCTCCATCAGATTGCTGAATGGCTCGAGCAAACCATGGCAGCGCCTGAACCAACTAGACTCATTAAAAACGAAATAAGCCTTTCTTCGAAAAACATTAAAAAAATTGGAATTTTCTTTCATTCGCCACAGTCGGATTTTGTAAGCAGCCCGGTTTTATAACAGCCCGGCTGACAGCTAAACGCCAGGTAATTCCAGAACACTTCCAACAAGGAAATAGACATGGGCACAATTCTTATCATTATTCTGATCCTCCTGCTGGTAGGTGGTTTACCGGTCTTCCCGCACTCCAGAAGTTGGGGTTATGGCCCGTCGGGTATCATCGGCGTGGTGTTGGTGGTGCTGTTGATCCTGCTGTTGCTCGGCAAGATATAAAGGTTTAACAGGCAAAAAAAAGAGGCCCTTTTCAGGGCCTCTTTTTTATTGCATCAAGACTTAGTCCGGCTTGCCATCAACCACACCGGCGGTGTTGTCGATCAGGCTCTTGGTCGCCGTTTGCAGGAACGCTTCGAGCTTGAGTTTCAGCTCAGCGGTACGCGGTGCATCCGGAACGATCTCGGCGTGAGGTGTCGCACCCAGTTGGTACTGGTACATCTTCGGCGCCATTTCCTTTTCCTTCGGCAGCACCAGAATCTGATCAGCCGTGATGATCGCGGTGGTCTGCTCGCTACCCGACGGCTTGATCACGCCAAAACCAGTGTCGCCTTCAGGCAGGTTGAGCAAATCGCGGCCCCAGCACTGATGACGCACTTCGCCACCAATACGACCCATGATGGTCGGCACGATGTCGATCTGCGTGCCCACGGTATGGTCAAGCTGGCCGAATTTTTCCTGGATGCCCGGAGCGATCATCAACATCGGCACGTTGAAGCGGCCCAGGTCCATTTCGGTGATCTGACGCTCGTTGCCAAAACCGTGGTCGCCGACGATCACAAACAGGGTTTCCTTGAAGTACGGCTCCTTGCGGGCCTTTTCAAAGAACTGGCCCAGTGCCCAGTCCGCATAACGCATGGCGGTCAAATGCTCGTTCAGGCTACCGCGATCGGTCACGCGCTCAACCGGCAATGGGGTCGGCAAGGCGTAAGGCGTGTGGTTGGACAGGGTTTGCAGCAGCGCATAGAACGGCTTGCCGTTTTCCCGCGCCTTGAGCTCGACCAGACCACGGTCGAACATGTCCTGGTCGGACACGCCCCAGGTCGGATCAGAGAACACCGGGTTCACGAAGTCATTACGACCAATGAAGTTGGTCATGCCCTGGTTGCTGAAGAAACCCGACTGGTTATCCCAGGCGAAGTCGCCGTTGTAGACGTACACGTCGTCATATTTACGGGCACTGAGCAATTGCGGCAGGCCGGACAACTTGTGGCTGCCTTCCGGCGTCTGCATCAGGTATTCGAAACCTGGCAGGTTCGGGAAGCACGCCATGGTGGCAAACATACCCTGGTGGGTATGGGTGCCGTTGGAGAAGAAACGGTCAAACAGCAGGCCTTCCTTCGACAATTTGTCGAGGTACGGCGTGATGTTGCCCGGTGCACCCAAGGCGCCCACCGAGTGACCGGCCATGCTTTCCATCAGGATCACGACGACGTTCTTGATCGGCAGGGTCTTGTCGGCCGGCGGCGTGTAATCGCGACGCACGGCGGCGATCTCCGCATCCACCAGTTTGTCGTCCGGCATCACCAGCATGTCACGCACGATTTTCTGCGCTTCAGGCTGTGGCAACGTGGCCTTCCAGACGTTGTCGCGATCTTCGGAGATGCGGCTCTTAGCCGCGGCGACCAGCGACAAGGTGCCGTTGAGGCCCAATTGGTTGGCGAAGTTCGAGTTGGTGGTGTAAACGTCACCCCAACGCAGTGGCGGGCCCTGACGCAAGGTGCCACGAGCGGCCACCACGCAAACCATCAAGCAGACGACGAACACCGTGATGCGTGCATACCATGGGGCGATCTGGCGCGTGCCGATGCTGCCGCCGCTGAAGGGGCCACGTGGACGGGTGGCGCGGTCGGCGCCCTTGAACGCCAGGGTCAGGATCAACGTGCCCACGGCCCAGGCCAGCAGGTAGCGAACCACCGGAAAACCGTACCAGAGCATGCTCATCACGGTTTTCGGGTCTTCCTTTACATATTGGAAGACCAGGCCGTTGAGGCGCTGGTGGAACTCGCGGTAGAAGTCCATCTCCATCAGGCCGAGGAACAGGGCGATGCTCGAGGCAATGGTCAGCCAGAACCGGAAGAATCCGCGGGCGGCCATCGCCCGGGCGCTGAACAGCGCCAGCAGCAATGGAATGCTGAGGTAGACCACCAGGCGCAGGTCGAAACGCAGACCATTGGCGAACGCTTCGAGAAAGGTCGAGGCCGGGGTGTCGAGGATCATCTCGCGGTTGTAAACCAGCAGCGCAACGCGCAGCAGGCTGAACATGACCATCATGACCAGGGCACACAGCAGCGTGTAGGCCAGATGCGATTTGACGGTCGGTTGCAGCAGGCGACTAGAAGCTCGCTGCTGATTCAGGGCGTCCGGGATTGCCATGTCGTTTTAGGACCCATTGGAAGTTGAAGTTTCAAAAATACGGCTGCGCCTTGCCCTCTGTTGGCCAGTACTCGGCCCCGGGGCTTGCACGGTGCGCAAATGTTGCACGATCAACCGTCGCATTGCCATTGATTACTGCCCGGATGTTGGCGCGGGCGAATTGTCTTGGAGGCTTTGTGAAAATTTCGTGCAACGCATATTCGGAAACAAAATAAAGCCTCTCTGATTCGAATGATCGTTAGTTTGGGGCGTATTCGTTTCAGTTGTGCTCTTTGATCGGGGGCATATCCGTTTCTGCGGCAACGGCGGCTGGCGGTTTCGCTTTTACAGCGACTCCCTTTTGCAGACGCCCAAAAGGAAGCAAAACGCTTTGCCCCTCCATTCGGTGCCTCGCCTAGGCTCGGCATGCCCTCACTCCGGCATTGCTCCGGGGGCGGCTACCGCGGCATCCCTGCCGCGGTGCCCCCTGCGCAACGCCTGCGTTCGGCCTCTGGGAAAGGGGCAAGCAGATCAAAATCAAAAGCCAGAGCCAAAGCCAGATCAACAGCTCCCGGCACCCACTGATCGTTCTCACGCTCTGCGTGGGAATGCATCCCGTGACGCTCCGCGTCACTCTTGCGCAGGACTCGAGCCTTGCGTCGACAGCGGAACGCGGAGCGTCCCTAGCGGCATTCCCACGCAGAGCGTGGGAACGATCAACATAAAGCAGATCGGCGTACAGCTTTTGCTTCTCACCACTCATCAGGCCGAGCGTTAGCTCGCCTCCAGCTTTTGATCTTGAGGTGTACGCCCCATCGAGAGGCCGAGTGGAGGTTCTGCGCAGTGGGCAACCCGGCATGGATGCCGGGTTAGCCGCCCCCGGCCATGGATGGCCGATGGCGGCGGGCCCACGGAGCAGGACCGGAGCGAGGGCATGCCGAGCCACAGCGAGGCACCGAACGAAAGGGGCAAAAGCGTTTGGTTACTTTGCGCTTTTCAAAGTGACCCGCCGTAAGGGCGGAACCCTAAGCAGCCGTAACCACAGAAACGGATATGCACCCCGATCAAAGCCGCGATTACTTCTCAGCGCGTGCCTTCAGGGCTTTCAAAGTATTAAACGGCGCATCCACCACAAACTTGTTGGCCACCATCGACGGAATGCTACCGCCCGGCTCGGTATGCACCTGATAGGTCACCTCAACCTGATCGCCCTTGGGCACAAACTTCCAGAACCCATCGACCTTGGTAACCCGTACAAAGCCTTTTTCTTCAGGAATGTACTTCGGCACACCTTCGAGTTTGCGGGTCAGGCTGCCATCAGCACCCTCGATGGTGGTGACATGCAACACCGAGTCACGCGCGGTCACCGGCCAAGGCGTATTGAACTGGGTGTAGGTCCAGTTTTGATCGCCTTCGTGCTTGAGCAACTTCTGGGTTTTACAGTCGTGAATCCAAGCGCAAGCGCCTGACACGTCTTCCTGCAGCGCACGCAGTTTGGCGATGGTGGTCTTCATCAGCGTGACGCCCTGGTAAGCCTTGTAATCGGAGCCAGCCACTTCACTCAAGGAAACCTTGATACCGTCTTCGTTCTTGGCAACTTTCCAGTCTTCTGCCTGAGCGGCCGTGGAAGCCAGCAAAACCGTCAAACCACACAGCACAGCCATACGTTGCAGCGAACCCATAGTCTTATTCCTTATTGTTGAAGATCCGTTCGTTGAACACATCACGCCGCCGTCATTTTCTCCCACCAACCCAACAATTTGATCGCTTCGTCACGGCTGCTTCCGCAGACTTCGATGTCGGCTTCGAACGCCGAACACACTGCAGGACGTTCCGGTTTGCCGAAAATGCCGCACAGGTTATCGACAGAGAGTTGTACGCAACGTTCTCCCGCCGGCTTGCCATTGGGCATGCCGGGAATCGGTGAACTGATGGAAGGGGCAATGCAACAGGCGCCACAGCCTTCACGGCATTTCATGACGACGAGCTCCTCGACGGGCGATGTGTTAAAGGACGTGGCACAGAGTAACCGCTAAAACGCTTGTTTAAAATTGTCTGGACCCTGGTTTTTTCGCTTAAACGAGCGTGACCGACCAGTCTCCGACAAAGCGTCTGGCCAGCAGGTCACGAACGGGAAGAAATTATCGTTTGAACTCGAATTCCAGGGCTGCGCCTTCAACTTCACGGCGCTCTTCGTTGCGCAGTTGCAACTTCATTTCGTTGCTGATCAGCCTCCCGTTGAGCTGAAATGGAGAGCTGCCGGTCTTGTCACCAAACATTTGTGGCAATACCGCATCGTGTCGGGGCATCGGTACCGTACCAATCGGTTTCAGTTCCTCGACCATGCCTTGGGGCAGACTCAAATCCAGGTCGGCCGAAGGGAGCTTGGTTTTCACGACCTCACTGGCGGGTTTGGACTTGGAGGCAATCGGCGGTCGTTTTTTCACCGGGGCCGCTTTCTTTTTGACCGGCGTGGCTTTTTTAGCGGGAGCCGGCTTTTTCGACGTGGCGCTGGCTGCCGGTTTTTCCTGAACGGAAGCCGCTAATACACCTTCGGCCTGGAAGGTCATCAGCAGGCAGATCGATAGCCATACGGCGGGTAAAATCGGCTTCATGGACCCAACGGTACAAACGGCAGGAGCCATATGCTCGCCTGTTGCAGGCGACATGACAAGCTCGGGCAGGAATATCCTGCCCGCCCCCTCAAAAGCCGCCGACCATCTCCTGACAGAGTTGGGTGGCGAGCATGCCCAGGGTCATCAATGCACGCTCGGCTTCACGGTTCCAGGGTGTGCCGCAGTTCAGTCGAATGCAGTGGTTGAACTGCTCGGTGTTACTGAAAATCAGCCCCGGCGCGATGCTGATGCCCTGCTGCAACGCACGAACGTGCAGCTCCTGCGTGTTGACCCGCCCCGGCAGGCTGACCCACAGAATGAAGCCGCCGGTCGGCCGGGTCATCTGCGTGCCTTCCGGGAAGTATTGCTGCACCGCCAGCTGGAAAGCGCTGAGGTTCTTGCGGTACTCCTGACGGATGTAGCGCAAATGCCGGTCGTAACCACCGTTCTCCAGGTACGCCGCAATGCCCATCTGCGTGACGCTGCAGGCCGAATGGGTGCTGAAGGTCTGCAAACGCTGGATTTCCTGCTGGTACTTGCCGGCAATCATCCAGCCGATCCGCACGCCCGGCGACAGGGTTTTGGAAAAGCTGGAGCAATAGATCACCCGATCCAGCCGATCGTAGGCTTTAAGTGATTTGGTGCGACCCTGCTCGAACATCAGTTCGCCGTAGATATCGTCTTCGACAATCTGGATATCGAAATCCGAGGCCAGGCGCAGCAGTTGCTTCTGCCGCTCTTCGGGCATGGTGCCGCCCAATGGATTGCTCAGACGAGTGGTCAGCACCAGCGCCTTGATCGACCACTGGTTGGCCGCCAGCTGCAAAGCTTCGAGGCTCATGCCGGTGGCCGGATCGCTCGGGATCTCGATAACCTTGAGGCCCAGCAGGTCAGCCAGTTGCAGCAAACCGTAGTAGGTCGGCGACTCGGCGGCGATCAGGTCGCCCGGGCGAGTCAGCACACGCAGGGACATCTGCAACGCATCAACGCAGCCGTGGGTAATGACCACTTCCGACGGATCGACCACCACGCCGGCATCGCGCATGCGGATCGCCACTTGTCGGCGCAACGGTTCGAAACCCGGGCTGAACATGTAGCTGAACGCCCGCGGGCTATGAAAACGGGTGACTTTGGCCAGTTGCTGATGCAGCGCCCGCACCGGCAGATAATCAACACTCGGTACGGCCGCGCCCAAGGGAAACACACCCTCGCGGCGGGATTCGACCAGAACTTGTTGGATGATGCTGCTGCGAGTGACCAGACCTGGACGCTCGACCCGAGCGATGTCCGGTGTCGGCGCGGTCAGGGCCGGAGTCTGGTGCACGTAGTAACCCGACTGCGGCCGGGCGCGGATCAGCCCCTGATCCTCGAGATTGGCGTAAGCCTGCAACACCGTCGCATGGCTGACGTTGAGCTGTGAACTCATCTTGCGCACCGAAGGCACGCGCTCCCCCGGTTGATAGACGCCACGGCGGATGTCTTCGGCCAGTTGTTGAGCAATACGTTGGTAGAGCAAGAGATTGGTCATGACGCAGCACTCGATTTCACGGGCATTTTATTCTTGTGTGAAACAATACCGGAACAGTTTAGAAGTGTACGGGGACAGTTGCCACAATAGTCGACCGTACAGTGCAGTGTCAGCAAAAACTGTACTGTTTTTTTGGAGTCGATCAGCAGGCGTAAAAAAACCCGGCGCTGGCGGGCAGGCCGGGTTTTCCAGTGACGCAGCCCTTAACGGGCAGCGCCGAGCTGGCCTTTTTCGTCAGAAAACACAATTTCTACCCGACGGTTCTGTGCACGTCCCCGTTCGGAGGCGTTCACGTCGACCGGATATTCATCGCCGTAGCCTTCGACCTGAATGCGTTTATCGTCGATGCCCAAATCCATCAGCACATCTGCCACCGATTGCGCACGGTCACGGGACAGCTTGAGGTTTTCCTGCTTGCCGCCGGTACTGTCGGCGTAACCTTCGATGCGCACTACGCGCTTGGGGTTGAGCTGCAAGAACTGCACGATCTTCAACACCACGCGGTTCGCCGAGTTTTTCAACTCCGCTTCACCCGTGTCGAACAGCACGTCGCCCAAGGTCATCACCAGGCCGCGATCGGTCTGGGTGGTCGCCAACGCGACAATCTGTTCTTCGAGCCACTTGCCCTGCTGCTGCACGCTGAGCAGTTTGGATTCGCGCAGGGCCAGCTGCAGGCGCTGACGCTCCAGTTCGAGCTTCGCCGCACGTTCCTCGTTGAGCACCTGATTGGTGTGTTCGCGCGCGATTTCGCTATAGCGTTCACTCAGGTAAGCGTAATGCAGCACGTCCGATCCACTGCCCCAATAGCTGGACAGACGATCGGCACGGGCTAGCGACTCACCGGCGCGAATCACGTCCTTGGGCGCGATTCGCAGCACGTTGGAATCTTCCTTGACCTTCTGAAAGTCAGTACTGGCCTGCTGCAACGCGGCCTCGCTGTGCTGACCGGCACAACCATAGAGGCTGGCGCAGCCTGCCAGGATCAAACCGCCCAATGCTTTGGTCTTGAGGCTCATTGGACATCTCCCAGTTGCTTGCGCAGGCGAGTGATGCGGGTGTTGAGCACGTTCAACTGCTCCTCGCTCTTGAGGGTCAGAACCCGGGCTTCGGCCAGTCGCGCGTCCAGCTCGGCCTGCTCGGCCCGCATGCGCGCGTTCTTGAAGGATTGGTCGTTCATGCTGCCCTTGGCGCGGTTGAACTTGTCTTCGGCCAGTTTCATTTCCGGCACGTCGGCGGCGGTGGCGCCCACCGCCTTGGCCTGCTCGAGTGCCTGTTCGGTCAGGCGCAATTGTTCATTCGGCGCCGGATCGGCTGCACAACCCACCAGAGCCAGAACGGCCAGGGCAACGAAAAGAGGTCGAATACTCACTAAAAATCCCTACTGTTTTGGGGTACTGACAGGTGGTTGCTGCGGCTGTGAGAGCTGCGCCTTCCAGCGCTCGATATTGCGTTGCAGCACGGCTTCCGTCAGTCCGGACGCGGGCAATTCTGTCATCTTTTTGGCCAGCTGTCCGCGCAACCACGGATCGTTGCAGGCGGAGTTGTGGGAAATCGCGAGGAACAAGCCGGGTTTGTCGATCGGTTGTGGACGGGCGACCAGGTCGTTGGCCAGGTGAAGTGTCTGCGCGGCCGCCATGCCCGAATAGCGTCCGGCAAGGACAAATTCCACCTCGCCCAGCAGCAATTTCTGAAAGGCCTGGGTCAGGTTAGGTGTACGTGCGAGGGTCAATTGCTGCTCGGCGAACACACCAAATGCCTGGGTCATACGAGACTTTTCCGACAGCGCGCCGGGATGACCGTGAAGGTCCTGCGCTTCGTTGTAGACCAGCGTCGAGTCTTTGCGGGTCCAGACCAGGTAATCGTTTTCCAGTAACGGAGGATGAATGTAATCCAGAGTGTCCAGTTCACTGACCGTCAATGACGCATCCGCCAGCATGTCCATTCGCCCACTGCGCACTTCGTCCAGAGCCTGGGAGCGTTTGCCGGCGTAAAGCAGTTCGACCTTGATCCCCAACTCCCCCGCCACCTGCTGCAACAGGTCGGCACTGGCGCCGATCAGGTGCTTGGGGTGTTGCGGGTCTTGCCACAGGTACGGCGGCGCATCCGGGCTGCCGGTCACCACCAGGCGTTCGCACTTGCCCGCGGCGACGGACAGCGCCGGCAACACTGTCAGCCCCAGCAGCAATAACCAGCCGTAAACGCGGCGCAGATCCATGGCGACACTCTCCCACTCAAATCCGGAACAAAAAAAAGCCCGACCAAAAGGTCGGGCTCTTTATAAGTCAGGCCGCTGGATTAGACCAGCTTCTCGAACTCAGGGATGGCTTCGAACAAGTCCGCCACCAGGCCGTAATCAGCCACCTGGAAGATCGGCGCTTCTTCGTCCTTGTTGATCGCAACGATCACTTTGGAGTCTTTCATGCCGGCCAGGTGCTGGATCGCGCCGGAGATACCGACGGCGATGTACAGCTGTGGCGCAACGATCTTGCCGGTCTGACCGACCTGCATGTCGTTGGGTACGAAACCTGCGTCAACCGCAGCGCGGGAAGCACCGACGGCAGCGCCCAGCTTGTCGGCCAGGGCGTACAGGTGTTTGAAGTTGTCGCCGTTCTGCATGCCGCGACCGCCGGAAACGACGATCTTGGCAGCGGTCAGTTCCGGACGATCGGACTTGGCCAGTTCTTCGCCGACGAAGCTGGAGATGCCAGCGTCGTGTGCAGCGCCAACGGCTTCAACCGAAGCAGATCCACCTTCAGCGGCCACCGGATCGAAACCGGTAGCACGCACGGTGATCACTTTAACTGCAGCGTTCGATTGAACGGTCGCAATCGCGTTACCGGCGTAGATCGGGCGCTTGAACGTGTCAGCGCTTTCGACCGAGATGATCTCGGAGATCTGGTCAACGTCCAGCTGAGCGGCAACGCGCGGCAGGATGTTTTTGCCGTTGGAAGTAGCGGCAGCCAGGATGTGGCTGTAGCCCTTGCCCAACTCGGCGACCAGAGGAGCAACGTTTTCCGGAAGCTGATGCGCGTAAGCAGCATTCTCAGCAGACAGGACTTTGCTCACGCCAGCGATTTTCGCAGCGGCTTCAGCCACGGCGCCAGCGCCCTGACCTGCCACCAGAACGTGGATGTCACCACCGATTTTAACGGCGGCAGCCACGGTGTTCAGCGTGGCCGGGGCCAGCACTTTGTTGTCGTGTTCGGCGATTACCAAGATAGTCATGATTAGATTACCTTCGCTTCGTTTTTCAGTTTCTCGACCAGTTCAGCCACCGACTTGACCTTGATACCCGCGCTGCGTGCAGCTGGCGCTTCGACTTTCACGGTCTTGTTGGTGGAGGCGGTGGAAACGCCCAAAGCGTCCGGAGTCAGCACTTCGAGAGGCTTCTTCTTGGCTTTCATGATGTTTGGCAGGGACGCGTAACGCGGCTCGTTCAAACGCAGGTCGGTGGTGACGATGGCCGGCAGTTTCAGGGAAACCGTCTGCGCGCCGCCGTCGACTTCACGAGTCACGGCAACGTTGTCGCCGCTGATTTCGACTTTGGACGCGAACGTGCCCTGACCGTAGCCGCTCAATGCCGCGAGCATCTGGCCGGTCTGGTTGTTGTCGCTGTCGATGGCTTGTTTGCCAAGGATCACCAGCTGAGGCTGTTCCTTGTCGACAACAGCCTTGAGCAGCTTGGCAACGGCCAGCGAAGTCAGGTCTTCAGCGGATTCGACGAGGATGGCGCGGTCGGCACCCAGAGCCAGCGCGGTGCGCAGTTGCTCTTGAGCGGTGGACGGGCCGATGGAGACGACGACGATTTCAGTCGCAACACCTTTCTCTTTCAGGCGTACGGCTTCTTCCACTGCGATTTCGCAGAACGGGTTCATCGACATCTTGACGTTGGCGAGGTCGACGCCGGAATTGTCCGCCTTGACGCGAACCTTGACGTTGTAATCCACAACGCGTTTGACAGCTACAAGAACCTTCATGGATTCCTCGTTACTCTCCGGTGAAAAGAAAGTCGCCTAGGCGAACCTGGCGGTTTGATGCTCATCGGCGCAAGGGCACCTCTAAAAACGCTGGCAAAGGTGTCAAGTGACAAGCGCTCACGAAGAAGATGACCGTTCGTCAGTAGTGACTGACGAGTCATTCATTATCGTGGCGTGTAAACTGCGCGCCGGAACCTGCGCTGCGCATCACCTTGTACTGCCATCGCCCTGTCTTTAGAGGTGCTCTTGAAACCAACAGTCAGCCTACGGCGAGCGCAAAACCGACCGTATCTTGACCGGAACGCCTATTCCGGTCAATACGGCAAAATGGCCAGTCATAAGCCGCGTGACTTTGATTTCTCTGGCTTTGAGCCGATTCAAACAAACGTTTGTATTGGACGCTAGGAGTGGTGTAGATATAATGCGCCACCTTAGAGAGAAAGGTGGCTCATCGATTGTCCTCTTCCTGCATTGCGCAGGAATTCATGGATGCGACACCAAACCTCCAATTAGAAAAAAAACTGTTGAGCCTTGAGTAGGAGATAACCTGTGGAACGCGAATACATGGAATTCGACGTGGTCATCGTCGGTGCCGGCCCCGCTGGTCTTTCCGCCGCCTGCCGATTGAAGCAGAAGGCCGCCGAAGCCGGTAAGGAAATCAGCGTCTGCGTGGTCGAAAAAGGCTCCGAAGTCGGTGCTCACATCTTGTCCGGCGCCGTGTTCGAACCACGCGCCCTGAACGAATTGTTCCCTGACTGGAAAGAACTCGGCGCCCCGCTGAATACGCCAGTCACCCGCGATGACATCTTCGTTCTCAAGAACGCCGACAGCGCGCAGAAGATTCCTGACCTCTTTGTGCCCAAGACCATGCACAACGAAGGCAACTACATCATCTCCCTGGGCAACCTGTGCCGCTGGCTGGCCCAGCAGGCCGAGAACCTGGGCGTGGAAATCTACCCAGGCTTCGCGGCTCAGGAAGCACTGTTCGACGAAAACGGCGTAGTTCGCGGGATCATCACCGGCGACCTGGGCGTTGACCGCGAAGGTAACCCGAAAGAAGGCCTGTACACCCCGGGCATGGAACTGCGTGGCAAGTACACGCTGTTCGCCGAAGGTTGCCGTGGCCATATCGGTAAGCAACTGATCAAGCGCTTCAACCTCGACAGCGATGCCGACGCCCAGCACTACGGCATCGGCCTGAAAGAAATCTGGGAAGTCGACCCGGCCAAGCATCAACCAGGCCTGGTGGTCCACACCGCCGGCTGGCCGCTGGATATCATGGGCACCGAGAACACCGGTGGCTCGTTCCTCTATCACCTGGAAAACAATCAGGTTGTAGTCGGTCTGATCGTCGATCTTTCCTACAGCAACACCTTCCTGTCGCCGTTCGACGAGTTCCAGCGCCTCAAGCATCACCCGGTACTCAAGCAGTACCTGGAAGGCGGCAAGCGCATCAGCTACGGCGCTCGCGCCATCTGCAAAGGCGGCCTGAACTCGCTGCCGAAAATGGTCTTCAAGGGCGGCGCGCTGATCGGTTGCGACCTCGGCACCCTGAACTTCGCCAAGATCAAGGGCAGCCACACCGCGATGAAGTCCGGCATGCTCGCCGCTGAATCCGTGGCCGAGGCGCTGTTCGCTGAAAAAGACGGCACCGAAGAACTGACCACTTACGTCGACGCGTTCAAGAAGAGCTGGCTCTACGACGAACTGTTCGCCAGCCGCAACTTCGGCCCGGCGATCCACAAATTCGGCGCCATCGTCGGCGGCGGTTTCAACTGGCTCGACCAGAACATCTTCGGCGGCAAACTGCCGTTCACCTTGCACGACACCAAGCCGGATTACGCTTGCCTCAAGCTGGCGGCCGACTGCAAGAAGATCGACTACCCGAAACCGGACGGCAAGCTCAGCTTCGACAAACTCAGCTCGGTGTTCATCTCGGGTACCAACCATGAAGAAGAGCAGCCGTGCCACCTGAAGCTGACCGATCCGAGCATCCCGATCGCCAAGAACCTGCCGCTCTACGATGAGCCTGCCCAGCGCTACTGCCCGGCCGGCGTGTACGAAGTGGTGACCAAGGAAGACGGCGAGAAGCGCTTCCAGATCAACGCCCAGAACTGCGTTCACTGCAAGACCTGCGACATCAAGGACCCTGCACAGAACATCACCTGGGTGGCGCCGGAAGGCTCTGGCGGCCCGACTTACCCGAACATGTAAGTCGAATCGCTGAACATCAAGGCTCCCGAAATGGGGGCCTTTTTGTTGCCCGCGATTTAAGCAACGACACAAAACCACTGTGGGAGCGGGCTTGCTCGCGAATGCGGTGCATCAGTCACCCGTTAAGTCGACTGACCCACCGCATTCGCGGGCCTGTCT